>JAXJYT010000138.1:0-5661 GCA_036306845.1 Acutalibacteraceae bacterium
GCGAATAGAGCTTTGCAGGGCGAATACCCGTCAGTATTCCCCATTCGGGTACATATCCCGTAATATCACGGAAGCAGTAAAATAACTGTCGCGCAAGTGTGAGCTGGCATTTTTTGCGTTTGTTCCCCGTAATTCCTGAAGCTTTTTCGGTATGCTCTGACTGCTTGGAACCGAGCACTAAATGTGCGGAGGTATACGTTTCACCGTTTTGCTCGTAAACACTACAGACTGCATAGTTTTTTTCACTTCCGATGTCATCTGCGGCAACTATACGCTCGAAAGGCATAAATAACCGCGCAAGCTTTTCCATTTCATAGTCAAAGCTATGACCTTTATTTATAATTATCATAATCCGTAATGCAGGCGCTCATCCCCTATGGTAGTAACGGGGCCGTGTCCCGAATAAACAGGTGTATCCACAGGAAATTCGGCAAGAATCCATTTGATTGATTTTACAATTTCACGTCTGCTTCCGCCGTGGAAGCAGGTATTACCAAATCCCTTACAAAACAGCGTATCTCCGGTAAAGAGCGCACCGTTTATCAGATAGCACATACTACCAACCGTATGTCCCTTGGTGTTCCACGCTTTTATCACTACATCACCAATCGTAAGAGTGTCGCCGTCGTTAATAAGTATGTCGGCACTAAAGGGTGGCACGATTACGTTAGCAAGTACCCCCTCATTTACAACCGAATCGGAAAGCGCGGGATTATCCCCTTCACCGATAGCAATATTAACGTTAAACCTTTTGCGAAGCGCATCGGCGCCGCCAATATGGTCAAAGTGTGCGTGTGTGATTAGAATCAGTCGCTCTTTATTGCTGTTTTTTTCGAAAAACTCATCAACCTGTTCGCTATCGTAGGCGGGATCAATTACAATTGCCGACCGCTCACTTTCAAGCAAATAACAATTTGTATCCTTTATTTCAAGGATTCTAATATTCATATTTACCCTCACTTATTCCATACGTCCGTATCAAGAATTATAGTTACAGGACCGTCGTTTATAAGACTTACCTGCATATCCGCACCAAAAATCCCCTTTTCGACACGCTTCACGCCAAGCTCCTTAAGCTTTTCGCAAAAGATATCGTAATAACTGCTTGCCGTATCGGGCGGCATTGCATTTATAAACGATGGGCGGTTGCCCTTTTTTGTATCGGCGGCTAATGTGAACTGCGATATACACAAAACCTCACCGCCGACATCAAGGACAGACAGATTCATTTTATCATCACTGTCGCAAAACACGCGAAGATTTGCAGTTTTACGGGCAAGAAGGTCAATATCTTCTTGAGTATCCCCCTGCACAGCGCAAAACAGAATCATATATCCTTCTTTACAACTGCCTATAATATTTCCGTCCACCTCTACCGAGGCAGATTTTACACGCTGAATTACCGCTCTCATTGTCCTAACCTTTCAATATGGAATACACCGCTTATCTTTTCAAGCCTTGCGATAATACTGCGCAAATGCTCAACGTTTTCGGCGTTAATGGTGATAATAACGGTACAGTTACCGTCCTTATTTTGCTTTGCATTAATCGAATGAAGACCAATTCGCATATTGTAAACGGTATTCATCACATCAATTACCATACCCTCACGGTCAATAGCATTAATCTGAAGCGTTGTAGCAAAGCTTTCGGTTCTTACGTTATCCCAATGCGCCGGAATCCAACGCTCAGGCTCGGATGCTTTTGAAATGTCAAGAGGTACGTTACTGCAGTCACGCTTGTGGATTGAAACACCGTGACCGCGTGTAATAAAGCCGATAATTTCATCACCGGGAAGCGGTGCGCAACAACGCGAAAGCTTAATAAGACAGTTATCTATACCCTCAACCACAACACCGTCGGATGATGCTTTGCGCTTGGGCGCAACATCGGGTAATTCGACCGCCTTTTGCGCATTTTGACGCTTGTTGTAATCCTCACGTATACGCGGCATAATTTTTGAAATGAGAACACCGCCGTAACCGATTGCGGCATAAAATTCATCAGCATCGGCAAGGTGAAGTCTTGCGGCAAAATTTTCAATAAATTCCGCCATTTCATCTTCGGGTAATATAATGCCGTTGCGCTTGAATTCACGCTCAATATCCATCTTACCCGCCGCAATATTTTCGGCGCGTCTTTCCTTTTTGAACCAAGAGCGTATTTTAGCCTTGGCGGAATTGGTAACCGCAATATTAAGCCAGTCGCGGCTGGGACCGTGTCCCGCCTGATTGGTGGTAAGGATTTCAATAACCTCACCCGTTTTAACCTCGTGATTTATTGGTACTATTTTACCGTCCGCCTTGGCACCGACCATCTTGATACCTACCGCAGAGTGAATTGCAAAGGCAAAGTCTACCACGGTGGAGCCGACAGGAAGGTTTATAACGTCACCGCGCGGTGTTACGGCAAAAACATCCTCTTGTGACAGGTCAACCTTGATACTGCGGACAAGCTCGGATGCATCGCCCGTTGTGTCGGAGCTTTCAAGAATCTGGCGTATCCACGCAAGGCGCTCTTCCATATTTTTGTCGTTATTTTGTATACCTTCTTTATACTTCCAGTGCGCCGCAATACCGAATTCGGCGGTGTGATGCATTTCAAAGGTGCGGATCTGAATTTCAAACGGTACGCCGTCGCGACTGATTACAGTAGTATGAAGCGACTGATACATATTGGGCTTTGGCGTGGAAATGTAATCCTTGAAGCGATTTGGTATCGGTCTGAACATATCGTGCATAATGCCCAATATATTGTAGCAGTCGGCAACGTTATCTGTGATTATACGGATGGCGTATATATCGTATATTTCATCGTAGTCCTTACCCTGCTGATACATTTTCCTATATATACCGTGAATGGATTTAACGCGGCCCTGAAAGGAAAGTCTAACCTCGGGCATATCGCTTTTAAGACGTTCTTCAATTCGGTTTCTTATTTCCTCTAAAATCTTTTCACGTTGATTTTTATGGTGCTTTAACGATTCCTCGATATCGGCATAAGCAATAGGGTCAAGATGCTTGATTGCAAGGTCCTCAAGCTCCTCCTTTATAGGACGAATACCAAGTCGGTGAGCAATAGGAGCATACACCTCAAGCGTTTCAAGTGATTTATCGCGTTGTTTCTGGTCTGGAATAGCATCAAGCGTACGCATATTATGAAGGCGGTCGGCAAGCTTTATAATGATAACGCGTATATCCTTACCCATCGCGATAAGCATTTTACGAAGGCTTTCAGCCTGCTCTTGTTCTTTTGAAGAAATGGCAAGTCTTCCGATTTTTGTAACGCCGTCAACAAGAAGCGCTACATCTTCACCGAACTCACGCTTAACGTATTCGACCGTAGCATCGGTATCCTCAACAACATCGTGCAAAAGCGCCGCGGCGATGGACTGCGTATCCATACCGAGCGATATTATGATTTTCGCAACGTGGAACGGGTGAATGTAGTATTCCTCGTTTGTCCAACGTTTTTGTCCCTTATGGCATTCGACACAGTAATCGTACGCCTTTTTTATAAGCGCAATATCATAGTTGCCACCCTGTTTTTCAAGGCACTCAAGCAACTCATCATATCTTTTTTGCTTTTCATCCATTACTACTATTCACCTGCTCTCTAAGAAAACTGTATGTTTTTGAATTGTTTAAATCGGTTTTTTGTGCGGTGGTTCCGTAAAGCTTGCCACCCCTGAAGACAACAAGACCAAGCTCATGAAGAATCTTTACTGCTATTTGTGTTTTAGCATATCCAATGCTATGAGTAAACATAAACTTTATTTTTTGTAAACTGATACCGTTCTGGTCAACCGCTTTATAGACTGTACCCACCTGCTCACGTGTAGGCAAAAGTGCGGCGGCATCAATTCTTGTGGCATTCATAAAGCTATCAAACACCGACATATCCGAAATAACCGTCGTTTCGTTAATGCCCGATAATCTGATTTCCTTTATCTGCACCGAAAGATTAACAGTATCACGGTATGTGTTGGTATCAAGCGTTATAGCAAGGTCAACAGTATCACCCACGTTATAGATAAATTCCTGTTCGGTCGTGCCAAAAAGCATTGCCTGAAACGTGGTGTTTTCCTTAGCAAATAAAAGTCTTAAATGCTTACCGTTTGCAATCGGTGTTATCTTCTGAAGCTGTACGCCAAAAACGCCGAAAACCGGCGTAGGATTGCCCATACCAAACGGCTCAAGCGCTTTTATGGCATACGCCATATCAACAGACATAACCGAAGGGTTAAGCTTGAAATCAAGGTGCAGTTCGGGTACCTGAAACGGTAAATTATCGGCGTATTCGTTAATGCATTCTCTGAAACTATTGATGTTTTCGGGTAATACACTCACACCTGCCGCCAATTCGTGACCGCCGTGCTTTAAAAGTACATCCTTGCAACTATGGATAGCATTATAAAGGTGAAATCCCTGGAAACTTCGTCCGGAGCCATGAGCTACACCGTCAGCAATTGATAAAACAATTGCGGGCTTACCGTATTTTTCACATATTCTCGATGCAACGATACCTACAACACCCGCGTGCCAGTTTTCACCCGACACAACAATAACACGGTTATACTGATAGCCTTTGTTTTCTATCTCGGCAATAGCATTTGAAGTTATATCACGTTCTATCCTCTGACGGTCGGCGTTACATTCATCAAGCTCGTTGGCAATCTTAATCGCGGCAAGTGTGTCCTCACAGGTCAGAAGTTCAAAGGCACGCATCGCGTTACCCATTCTGCCTGCCGCATTTATACGCGGTACGATACCGTAGGAAATTCTACCCGCAGATATAGTTGTTCTGTCAATACCTGCGGATAGCAGTACTGCCGCTACACCCACACTTGGTGAATGGCGTAGTTTTTTAACACCCTCGCGAACAATACTGCGGTTTTCGTTAATAAGCGGCATCACGTCACCCACAGTTGCAATTGCAAGCATATCAGCGTATCTGTAAAGAAGCTGCTCGGGCTCCTTATCATCAATAGCGCACACAAGCTTAAAGGTTACAACTGCGCCGCATATTTCCTTAAACTGCGAAGGACAGTCGCGCCTATGCGGATCAACAACTGCCGCCGCATCGGGTAGATTTTCGGGTGGAATATGATGGTCAGCTACAATAACTCGCATACCGAGAGAATTAGCGTACGCTATTTCTTCAGCACAGGAAATTCCGTTATCAACCGTAACAATAAGGCTTACGCCCGATGCCTTAAGTGAATCGACTGCGCCGATATTCATACCGTAGCCTTCATCAATACGATCGGGTATATAAGCACTTACCGTAGCGCCGCGTGATTTCAGATAATCGCATAAAAGCGCGGTCGAAACAACACCGTCGCAATCGTAGTCGCCAAAGACGGCAATATGTTCACCCACGGCGATAGCTTCGTTTACAATTTGTGCGGCAAGGCGTATATCGGCAAGCTCAAACGGGTCGCACAAAATGGGTTCATCGCTTAAAAACTGTTCTAAATAGGAAGCATCGTTTATGCCCCTGCCATACGCTATAAGCGCAACAAACGGGTCAACCTCACACTCGGCGGCAATAAGCTTTGCCGCTTCTCTTTCGGGGGATGCCACAACCCATTTTTTAAATGCCATTTTATGCTCACCTGCCTTTGCCACATATAAATATAAATATACTATTTTATTATAC
>JAXJYT010000139.1:0-2387 GCA_036306845.1 Acutalibacteraceae bacterium
ACTATTATCTGCGATTTTTCCTTCGCGCTTTTATCGTCACCTATAGGATTACTGTGCCATACCCCGTCGGGTGTAGTAATCGCTATTTCGGCAGTATCGCTATCAAAATAAAGCGAATAATCACCCTTTTGCATTAGTCTGCTATAGCCCTTTGGCAGCTGGCTTTCGGGGTCTCTCCCGGTAGCACTAACCGATAACGCCGTTATTGTCAAAGCCAATATAAGCAGCACCGCGGCGACCTTTAAAACAGTTTTCTTCATCAAAAAATACTCCTCACAAACGGAAAAAGATTTCACTGGTGATGGCAACAATCCAATTCCACACCTGTTGTGTCAGATTGCAAACCAAGAAAATAAGTACCGCTATGGCAAGCATTGCAAGAACGGATGCAATAACCGTTACTATGCTTTTTACCATAGTGTATTCGTGGATTGAAAGATTACCCGCAAGGATAAGAAATACGGTCCACAAAATTACGATTATATCAATAAAATTAAAGAACGCTATTTCATTACCGATTAATATTTGTGATAGCACTGTCATCGGAATATTTGCGATAATTATGGGGGTAAGTGCGTACATAAGCGAGGCAAAAATATCCTCAAATGTACCCATACCCTCTGCGAGTGTTGTAAGTGCCCAGTTGGCAACACAGTAGAGCACAACCACCGCTACGCACACAAGCGCTAAAAGCCACACCGAAAAGCTTGCAAGCGCACCGCTTGAGAACAGATAACCGCTGTTAAGCGTTCTGAATGCAGTTGTGATAACAAACAGCAACAGTATCACCAGACTCGACTGCCACTTGTGTGTTCTTTCCTTTTTCATTATCCAAAAGCCGTCAAACGGATGTGAATAAATGTAAAAGGTAAATTTAAGATTGTCTAAAATATGAGACATACTATCACCTATGTTTTTGTGTGTTTTTTCTATTTCTAAGCTTTCTGATAACAGATAACGCTATTATCGCCGCAACAACTACAACACCAATCCACGAATATTCGTAGATATAACCCATTCGTATTTCGCCGCGCGCATCAGAATACATTTCGCGGTTACCGCAATCTTTAAAATATTTCATAGCCGCCTTATAGTCACCCGTATTGTAGCAGGCACGGCCTATCATATTCTGAGCCAACTGATAATTACCATTCATTTTTAAAACCTCGCCCCACTGAGCGTACGCCGCCTCATAATCAAGGTCATTCTGATGCTTTATTCCTAAATTTATTGCATCGGCATATTCTGTTGTTTCAAACACGGTTAACGCACCGTTAGCGCTATCAAGCACACCTATACGGTAATCGTCAAGATAGCTGATTGCTACGGGTGACAAAAATCCGCCGTACTGCGATGCTTTGGTACCAAAGGTGTAGAGCAGATAACCGTCGTTATTGTAGCAGTATACCCTGCCGCGTGTTTTATCAAGGCAGGCATACATCTTATCGGGTCCTGAAGATATATCACAAAAACTGCTGAGCCCCGAAAGTGTACCGTTCCGCACCTTTTCCTGATCACCCGTTACGGTAACATTAGACAGTGTTCTTATAATATTTACGCCACCCTGATTCACCCTTTTGACCATTGAAGAATCGACCGCCGTATAGGTGGTAATCAGGAAAAAACCGTCACGGTCAAGCTCAATACTTGAAAAATCCTGCGGCACAAGCTGCACCATTGTTTTCCTCTGCCTTGAAGATGAGAATTTACGCCAGAAAATTTCCCATGCGGAAGCCGTTACACTGTTGCTTGCAAAGAAGTTCCGAAATTCTCCTTTTGAATTCATATTTATGATACCCTCATAGGTACCGCTGCTTACGGCATAGAGGTTGCCCTTATTATCCACCGCAACCTTGGTTGGTTGAAATATAAAATCCTCGCCTAAAAGAGACGATGTAGGAGCGTTTACTGTGCTTTTATATTCTCCGCTTTCCTTACCGTAGAGTAAAATCCGGCGGTTATCGGTATCGCAAACATATATCGTATCATTTGTCACCGTGATACCCTTCGCTTTGTTAAGGGTAATAACATTTCCGTCTTTATCTGCGGCACCGCAATCTATTACACCCTTAAATCCGAGTTCCCGATCAAGCACAACGATTCGGTTATTTCCCGTATCAAGTATGTAAATATCGCCGTTTTGGTCAACATCAAGGTCGGCCGGCTCATACAAAGCGCCGCACTCCCAATCATTGCCATAAACTATACTGCTCGGCACATACGCTTGCGGCGAATATATAATCGTACCGCCCTGTTCGGAAAAGGTATAATTACTGTAAGGCAAAGTGCTTTCAGCCGCACAAACGGATAGTGGAATACCCGACAATATTAAAATTGACAGAGCCAATGCAAAAAGCTTTTTCATCTTTCTATCCTTTCAAGCCCGC
>JAXJYT010000140.1:0-6657 GCA_036306845.1 Acutalibacteraceae bacterium
GAAAAACATATATATATTATATCATTTAAACAAAATATTACACAAAAAACGCCTTGCAAAGCAAAGCGTTTTATAAATTATAGATTTTTATTGAATTTTAATATACGAACAATGACGGGAGACAAGATTGCATTTGATAACACCTCAAGTGCAAAATTACCCATTGCAAGCGCCCAAAAAACAGCCATACCCGAAACGGTAAGTCCAAGAGTTTGAGCAATTTGTGTCGCACTATCCATAAAGAAAACGTAGCAACCAAGTAAAAACATACCGGTATTTACAAACGGACATACAATTGCCGCAGCAAGCACTGCAAAATATTTGTTGTATTTTGATAAAAGTTTATATACGAATCCTGCAGCTAATCCGCATGCGGTACCCTTTAAAAGAACGGTTATTATTGTGCCGGGTACGTTGAACGCGAAGAACAGTGCCGCGCCGCCTGAAAGTATTACAACCGTTCCGAATACGAAGCCGAGCCATGCACCGATTGCCGTTCCACACATAGCTGCACCTAAAACAATAGGTATTAATGCTACAGCAGTAGAGAACGGACCGAAAAAGGTTGTTGAACTGCCAAGCAATTGCAATATTATGACAAGACCTGTCATAACAGCGCCCAGAACAAGCTTTTGAGTTTGTAGTTTACTTTTGTTTGACATAAAAATTCCTCCGATACTGTCCGCTTGGGGTACAGTTCATTATCTTTGCGATCCGCTATTGCGGTATTGCATTATTTGTTACGTTCGTAAATTTCGCGTAATCCGTCGAGTAAAAGATTCTCATTATATATTATATCACTTTTACAGTGCGCTATAATTTCTTTTGAAAGACCGCCTGTTGCAACTATTGTTGGTATTTCATCAAGCTCTAATGTCATCTTTTCAATCAAACCGTCAATCATTGCAGCAGCACCGAAAACAAGTCCTGAACGCATACAGTCAACAGTATTCTTTCCGATTACAGAATTTGGAGCCGATATATTTATTGATGGAAGCTGAGAGGTGTTTTCACTTAATGCTTTAAGTGTCAATCGAACACCCGCGGCAATAGCACCACCTAAAAATTGTCCTTTACTGTTAATTACGCTGATTGTGGTAGCAGTTCCCATATCAATTACGATGCAGGGAAGAGTGTACTCGCTTATAGCACCAACAGCACCTGCAACAAGGTCAGCGCCAAGCTGTGCAGGATTATCTATTTTAATGTTTAAGCCTGTTTTAATGCCAGGTCCGAGTTCAAGCGGTACAATGTCGCAAAGCATTGAAACGGCACGAGAAATAGCATTACCTACAGTTGGAACGACCGATGCAATTACACAATCCTCAATATTTTGGTATTCAAGTCCGTGAAGTGATAATATGTTTTTGATTTCAATAGCGTATTGGTCGGCGGTCATCCTACCGTCAGTTGCAAGTCGTGCAGTAAATGCAAGTGCAGTATCATCATATGCGCCAAGTGTTACGTTAGTGTTGCCGATATCAATAGCAAGTAGCATAAACACACTCCTAAAAACTTTTTCAACAGTATTATATATTAAATGAAAAATAAAATCAATAAAAAATTGTTGACTAATTCTTGTTTTTTTGTTATAATACTTTGGCTAATGAGAAAAAATTCTCAATTTTAGCTCCTTGCAACGCAAAAAATGCGGTGCCAATAGACCAAAAGGAGGTGCAACGATATGACCAGTAAGTATGAGGTAGCACTTGTTCTTTCTGTTGCAGGCGGCGATGATGCTGTAAACGCACTTAAAGATAAGTTCAATGACCTTATGGCTAAAAACGGTACTGTCGAAAACGTTGACGATTGGGGTAAGCGTCGTCTTGCTTACTTAATCAACGATGAGGCAGAAGGCTACTATGTGTTCACAACACTTACATGCGAGCCTACTTTCCCGGCTGAGCTTGAGCGTATTGCCGGCATTACTGATGGCGTTCTTCGTATCATGGTAATAAAGAAATAATGGAGGATTTTTAAATGTTTAATTTAGTTGTTTTGACAGGTCGCCTTACGGCTGATCCCGAGCTTAAGAAAACGCCTAACGGCATTTCGGTGACAACATTCTCCATTGCAGTAAGTCGCCGTTACCGTGCAGGCGAAGAAACTCAGGCTGATTTTATTACCATCGTTGCATGGCGTCAGACTGCTGAGTTTATCACAAAGTATTTCACTAAAGGTAGTATGATAGGTATTGAAGGTTCTATTCAGACCCGTAAGTACACCGATAAAAACGGCAATAACCGCACGGCGTTTGAGGTAGTTGCCAACAATGCACAATTTGTTGAATCCAAGAGAGATGGTCAGGGCGGCAGTATGCCTGCAGGTGAGGTTGCTTCTTACAGCAATGCTGATAGCAGTGATTTTACCGATATGGGCGGCGCTATGGATGACGATCTCCCGTTCTAATTAATTAAAGGAGGAGCTTTTCGATGGAAAAGACCGATAGACCTATGCATAGAAAGCCTCGCAAGAAGGTTTGCCATTTCTGTGCTGACCGTGTTGAGGCCATTGATTATAAGGATGTTTCAAAGCTTCGCAAGTTCGTTAGTGAACGTGCAAAGATTCTTCCTCGCCGTGCTACAGGCACCTGTGCCAAGCATCAGCGTGAGTTGACAATCGCTGTAAAGCGTGCTCGTCAGATTGCTTTGATTCCTTATGTAAATGACTAATTAAAGCTTTAAGCCCTGATTTGTTCGGGGCTTTTTCTTTTTGTTGACAAAGCTATATATATATGTTATTATCATCTTATTGATAGAGGCGCATTGACCATCAGTAGTGTGGAATATTGGTCGGAAAACCACCATACGAAAGGGGAATATGCCGAAACAGAAATATTGTTTCCGCGATATTTCTTGTTGGTTTATTGCAGAATATGCAGTAAACTGTCACCGTTTTGGTGGAGTGCTATCGCGAAATTGTAATTTCACGGTAACACTTTTTGTGTTGCCGTTTATTTTTTAGGAGGGAAAATATGAAAACAAAAAACATTATCACAAAATTGATTATTGCAGTTTTCGTTGTTGGATTTGGTGTTCTTTGTGCATTTACGGGCTCAATTACTGACCCCGTTGGTACGTTGTGGTCACTGTTTCCGCCCGTTGTTGCAATAGGTCTTGCGCTTATTACTAAAGAGGTTTATTCTTCTCTATTTATTGGTGTAATAGCAGGCGCACTACTATCATCAGGATTTAAGCCACTTACCACGCTTGATAACGTTATCAATGAAGGTCTTATTGCCTCGGTATCAGGCACTGCAGGTATATTCGTATTCTTAGTTGTACTTGGTATTATTGTTGCATTACTAAACAATGCAGGTGGTTCACAGGCGTTTGGAAACTGGGCGGCAAAACACGTAAAGGGTAAAGTCGGCGCAGCGCTTGCTACATTTGTTTTCGGTGTACTTATCTTTATCGATGACTATTTTAACTGTTTAACTGTTGGTGCAGTTATGCGTCCCGTTACTGATGAAGCAAAGATTTCACGTGCAAAGTTATCATATTTAATCGACGCTACAGCCGCACCGATTTGTATGATAGCACCTATTTCATCTTGGGCTGCTGCCGTTTCGGAGTATGTGCCCGAAGGACAAGACGGTCTTTCGCTTTTTATCAAGGCTATTCCGTTTAACTTTTATTCACTTTTAACATTTGTATTTATTATTGCTATCACTCTTATGAAATTCGACTACGGTCCGATGCGTCTGCATGAAAAGAATGCGCTTAACGGTGATTTGTTTACCTTTGGCGGTGAAGTTAAGGATGAGGATGAGGTAGAATACGATGAGGAAGAGGTTCTTGATAAATCTCACGCTCGTGTAATTGACCTTGTTTTCCCGATTCTTGTTCTTATTGCAATTTGTGTGTATGCTCTATATTATGTCGGACAAAGCGGTGGTTTAAGCTTTGCTGATGCTTTTGGCAATACTGATGCAACCGTTGCGCTTCCTTGGGGCGGTCTTGTTGCTCTTGTAGTAGTGATGATTTACTTTATAGCAAGAAGACTTATAACATTTAAGCAAGCAATGGCTTGTATTCCTAAAGGCTTCAATGCAATGGTTCCCGCTATTCTTATTCTTACTTTAGCAACATCTCTTAAGAATATGACAGGACTTCTTGAGTCTGATGTATTCGTTGAGGGCGCTCTTGCAAATGCAGGTTCGCTTCATAATTTCTTACCCGCAATTATATTTATCGTTGCGTGTCTTATTTCTTTTGCTACCGGTACTTCATGGGGTACGTTTGGTATTCTTATTCCGATTGTTCTTGCGATTTTCCCCGTTGGAAGTGCTCTTGGTACAATAGGTATGTCCGCTTGTCTTGCGGGTGCGGTTTGTGGCGACCATTGTTCACCGATTTCCGATACAACAATTATGTCATCGGCTGGTGCACAGTGTAATCACATTAACCACGTATCAACACAGTTGCCTTACGCAATAACTGTTGCTGCAGTTTCGTTTGTTGCATACATAATTTCAGGCTTTATCAACAATTGGATGATTGTTCTTCCGATTTCAATGGTAATTATGATTGGCACACTCCTTGTAATTAAGGCGATTACTGCTAAAAAAGCATAAAAAGTATTGAAAATAAAAATCGTTATCGGTATAATTATATCGGTAACGATTTTTTATTTGGTGATTTAATGAAAAGAGAACTTGAACGCGCAAGACTTATCGAACGCAGTATTATTAAAAAGTATCGTAAAGCAATATGGAATAATTTTATTGGTGCGGTGCAAGAATATAAGCTTATTAACGAAAACGATAAAATTGCAGTATGCATATCAGGTGGCAAGGATTCAATGATTCTTGCTAAATGTATGGGTGAATTACAAAAGCATAGCGATGTACCGTTTGAAATTAAATATATTGTAATGGATCCCGGTTACGCTGAACCAAACCGAAAGTTAATTGAGGAAAATCTTAAAATACTTGATATTGATGCCGAAATATTTGTAAGTGATATATTTGATGTTGCTTATAATGCAGGTGGCTCCCCCTGTTATTTGTGTGCTCGCATGAGAAGGGGAGCGCTTTATGCTAAAGCTCAATCACTCGGTTGTAATAAAATAGCGCTCGGTCATCATCTTGATGATGTCATCGAAACTTTACTTATGAGTATGTTTTATTCATCTGAAATTAAAACGATGTTGCCAAAACTGCATAGCACAAATTTTGAAGGTATGGAGCTTATCCGACCTTTATACAAGGTTAAAGAACGTGATATTATTTCTTGGGCAAATTATAATGATTTACGCTTTTTACAGTGTGCCTGTCGTTTCACTAAAGACAGCGCGTTTGATGAATCACTGTCAAAGCGTAAAGAAACAAAAGAAATAATTAAAGAATTGCGAAAAATCAATCCAGAAGTGGATGATAATATTTTCAGAAGTCTGCATAATATCAATATGGCAACCATTCCCGGTTGGCGAGATAGTGATAGCGGCGAAAAACATTCATTTATTGAAAATTATTGATTTAAAACACTTGACAAAACGCGGTATTTGATATAAAATGTTTGATATGCCGCTGTGGCGGAATAGGCAGACGCAAGGGACTTAAAATCCCTCGGTGGCAACACCGTACCGGTTCAAGTCCGGTCAGCGGCACCAAAAATCCCGTTCTCGTAAGAGGGCGGGATTTTTACTTATTACCTTTTCACTCTTCACTTTTCACTAAACAATTCGTGAACTGGATTTTTGGAAAGTAATAAGTAATAGTGAATAGTAAAGAGGTATTGCGGTTTCGCCGCTTTTGTGTTACAATATTTAAAATATGTAAAACAATTTTTATAGATATTTAATATATTTTAAACAATGCTTATTATTTTATATTGGTGGGTTTTATTATGAACAACGTTAATTTCGTAAAACTTGATAAAAATGCTATTGTTCCAACCTATGGCTCCGAGTGCGCGGCGGGTGCGGATTTATATGCACTACCTACAACAGAATCAACTGTAATTAATCCGCACGAAACTGTACTTATTCATACGGGGATTGCTTTGCAGATTCCCGATGGTTTTGCGGGAATGATATTTGCGCGAAGCGGTATTGCTTTAAAGCGCGGTTTAGCTCCTGCAAATAAGGTTGGAGTTATAGACAGTGATTATCGCGGCGAAATAATGGTCGCTATTCATAATCACTCGGATATAGTTCAGGAAATTGCTGCGGGGGAAAGGGTGGCGCAACTTGTAATTATGCCGTATCTAAAGGCTAATTTTATAGAATGCAAATCGCTTGATGAAACCGAACGTGCCGACGGTGGATTTGGCTCTACAGGTACGAAATAGGATTTTTTACCGCATCTTAAACGATGCGGTATTTTTTTGTTTAAAAATTAATATATTGTATAATAATATTTAATATATTATTTACTTGACAATTACTATGCTTTAATTGTAAAATAATAAAGAATGTAAATTGGGAATTTATGTTTATTTTGAACTTATCTGTTTGCAGGCGGTGTGAACAGAACATATACATACTTTATAAGCGCTTCGCGCCAAATGATGGAGGATTATTATTTAATGAATCAAGAAACAAATAAAAACAAGAAGAAAAGTGCGTCTGCCAAAAATACAGGTCGTTCTTATGCATCTAAAAATGCCGTTCAAGGAGTTGTAAGCGGCACCGCACCAGTATCAAGGGGTAAAC
>JAXJYT010000141.1:0-3114 GCA_036306845.1 Acutalibacteraceae bacterium
GCTCACGATACGAATAATATGCACCAAGCGCGGTCCAATGGTGGTCGGTACGGAAATAGATATACTCATCCCGTTTAGACATAAGCTTTCCGTAGCAGTCAACACGACTTACTGCAGGAATCATTTTTGAATACATATAATCTATCGCGCTTTTTTGGTCTGATGATTTTACGGTATCGCGGACACTTTGCGGTAGTGTGATTCCCATACTTGTCGGTATAATCATATCGTATACCTTTGATTTACCCTCAAGCACGGTAGCCGCACGGTTAAGTGTATTAATATAATTATCCGCAACATCCTGCTTAAAGTTATAATATTCAAACGCAGCATTGTCTACGATAAGGATTGCGCCAAGCTGCTCTACAACGGGTTGCACGGGTGGTGGAGGTGCTTCTGCGGGTTTGGATTCTTCCTGCGGCTTCGACTGGGTGCTTTCAATATTATCCACGTCGGGTATTTCGTCCGCTTCATCCAACTTGCCGTGCACCTGAACGGTATTTATACCAAACAGATTGGTTACGTTGGTATTTATTTCAACAAAAGTATCACGTGCGGGAAACGTATCGGAAAACCAAAGATTAATCGCGTCGAAATAGTCACCTGAAACGAGCGCCTTAAAGGTAAACCTGGGGAATGTCTGAAGGTCACGCTTTTCGACCTCGGAATATTTTGGGCGAAGGGTGGGAATCATTGCGACAACTGCGGAGGCAAGTAAAACGACAAAGAACACGCGCACCATATTTATATCGACAATATGTTGAAATCTGAGGCTTCTGAGCAGTTTCATATTACTGTCAAGCTGATTTTCGCCCTCAATCTCTATATTCTCCTTTAAATCGTTTGTCACGAAGCTCACCCTCCCCTCTTTTTAATGATTTTATTTAGAATTGGAAATACAAAAACGGATTATAGCTATCGCCCACCAATGCGGCAGTCGAAAGCAGTAATAATATAATGGGAATAAGGATTCTGCCCACCGCATAGAGCACGGGCATTCCTTTTTTATCAATATAGGTATACTTTAGTGTGTCTCCTATTTTCTTAACAATCGGTGTAGACACCACTGCCGAGAACAGAAGAATAAACATATTTGAAAGCACCATGGTGGTAGTTTCAAAGCTTGTGAACTTAACGCCGCCTACAAGGAACATAGCCTTTAGCGTGTTTAAGATGGCATCTATACTGTCAAATCGGAAAAGTATCCAACCGAAATACACTATCAGCAAAAGATATATGTGCGATACTATCTTTGATTTCGAAAGCACGCGCAAAAGACCAATTTTTTCTATTACGAGGAACACGAAGAAATATAGTCCCCATAAAACGAAGTTCCATGATGCGCCGTGCCAAAGACCCGTTAAAAACCAGACAATAAACAGATTAACGTATGTACGCAGTCTTCCCTTTCTGTTACCGCCAAGCGGAATATAAACGTAATCACGGAAGAAGCTACCGAGTGAAATATGCCATCTGCGCCAAAATTCAGTTACGGAGCCCGAAATATACGGATAATCAAAGTTTTCAAGGTAATGGATACCTATCATTCTGCCCATACCGATAGCCATATCGGAATACGCGGAAAAATCAAGATATATCTGAAGGGCGTATGCAAGCATACCCACCCACAAGGCGAGTGCATTGTTTTCAATAAGCAAAGTATCCGCAACACTGCCGCAGGCATTGGCAAGAATTGCTTTTTTTGCAAGACCGAATGAAAAGCGCCATATACCGTCGGCAATATCACGTAGAGTTGCGCGCCGTTCAAGCAATTCTTCACAAACGTCCTTATAGCGTACAATAGGACCTGCTATACACTGATGGAAAAGACTTACGTAAAGAAGAAGCATCCAGAATTTCTTTTGCGCAGGTACCTCCCCACGATAAACGTCAACGACGTACGATACCAGCTGAAATGTGTAAAAGGATATGCCTATCGGCAAGAGAATTTGCGGTATTTTTTCGGGGAAGCCCGTAAAATACTGAATATTTCCAAGTATAAAGCCGCCGTATTTAAATATGCCCAAAAGTCCTAAATTTACAATGCACATTGCAAAAAGACCGAGCTTTGCTTTAGCCGAACGCTTTTCCTGCTTTTCTATGTATAGCGCGATAAACCAATCCGCCAGCGTCATAAACAACAGTAACAATACGTAAAGTGGCTCACCCCAAGCGTAGAATATGAGCGAGAAAACCAACATAACGATGTTGCGCGCCTTAAGCGAGGGCATAAATCGATATATTAAAAGATTAAGCGGTAAAAATAAAAACACAAAAAACAGGCTTGAAAATACCATAATACACCCTCCCTTTCCTACTTGGTCCACAACATTTCAATTTTACTATTTATTATATATACTTGTCAATAGCAATATTATGATTTATCACCCAAAAATTCAAATCTTTTAAATTCTTTGCCGTCACGCGATACTGTGTCGCAGAACATTTCGGCGGGTCGCACCCAAAGACCGCCTTCACCGTAGAGTGCGCGATAGACAACCATTTCTTCCAGTGTTTCACTATGCCTTGCTACACCGATAACCTCATATAAATTACCTTTAAAATGGCGGTATTTACCAAGCTTTATATTTTCCATAATTCCCTCTTAAAAAAGGGAGGGATTTGCTCCCTCCCCCAACTTAAATTTATTTCATAAATTCGTACATTGCGCGGTAGCACATATATACGTCAAGCTTTGACGTGGTTTCAAACGGAGCGTGCATTGAAAGCACGGGAACTCCCAAGTCAACAACGTCTACGCCAAGATTTGCAACATACATAGCAACGGTACCGCCGCCGCCTGCATCAACCTTACCTAATTCACCCGTTTGCCAGATAATATTATTCTTGTCAAGCATAGCGCGGATTTCGGCAACATATTCTGCAGAAGCATCACTTGTGCCGCCCTTACCGCGTGCGCCCGTATACTTTGTGATAACGACACCGTAATTAATAAATGCGGCGTTTCTTCTTTCCATTACGTCCTGGAAGGTGGGGTCGGTTGCGGCATTAACATCGGCTGAAAGGCATTTAGAGTTGCGGAGTGCAACCGTAACATCACCGCCACAAGCATAGCATATATCACCCACAACGTGAAGCAGAAAATCAGAATTA
>JAXJYT010000142.1:0-1730 GCA_036306845.1 Acutalibacteraceae bacterium
AGGATAAAGAGGTTGTAGCGCGTATAAAGGCGGGTTTAAAAGCAAAGGATGGCTACTGTCCGTGCCGTCTGCCAAGGCGCGAAGAATACAAATGCATATGCGATGAATTCAAAGCGCAGATTGCCGACCCCGATTTTGAAGGCTACTGCCACTGTATGCTCTATTATAAAACAAAGGACTGATTTGAATGTCGGTTATAACCGTAACAAAAGAAAATTTTGAAACTGAAATTTTAAAAACAACCAAAACTGTTCTGCTAGACTTTTGGGCAAGCTGGTGCGGACCGTGCCGTATGGTTTCCCCCACCGTTGACCTGATTGCAGACGAAAACCCACAGTTTACCGTTGGCAAGGTTAACGTTGATGAACAACCCGAGCTTGCCGCCGCTTTCAAAATTGAAAGCATACCGACGCTTGTTGTTTTGAAGGGTGGAAAAATCGCCAATATTTCAGTTGGTGTTAAAACGAAGGAACAAATATTGGAATTACTGAAATAAAGAACACCGCGCTCTATCACACATAGAGCGCGGTGTTTATTAATAATTAAAGAATGAAAACTGTTGCTAAACCAAAATAAATCATTAGGGACACTGCATCAAGAATTGTTGTAACAAGCGGACTTGCCATAACTGCTGGGTCAAGTCCTAATTTTTTTGCGACAATCGGTAATATCGAACCTACAAGTTTTGCAACAATGACAATTAAAACAAGTGTTAAGCAAACGGTTATCATTTCTGCGAATTCATGCCCAATATCGAAGGTTGAAAGCCACATATAATCGACAAGATACAGCTTAAGAAAATTAACGGCACCAAGCACAATACCACAGATAACCGAAACACGAAACTCTATCCAAAAAACCTTGAATATGTCCTTAAACTCGATATCACCAAGTGATAGCGCACGAATTACCGTAACCGAAGACTGACTTCCCGAATTACCACCCGTACCCATAAGCATTGGAATAAATGCAATCAGCGCCAAGCATTCACTAAGCTTATCCTCAAATCCGGAAATTACCGCACCCGTAAAGGTTGCCGAAATCATAAGGAACAAAAGCCACGGAATGCGCGAACGGAATATTTCAAAAACGCCCGTTTTAAGATATGGCCTTTCACTCGGTAAAATAGCCGCCATCATTTCGATATCCTCGCTCGCCGCCTCTTGCATAACGTCAATAGCATCGTCAACGGTAACAATACCTATCAAACGATTTTCACTGTCAACTACAGGCAACGCCAAAAGGTCATATTTTTCAAAAAGTGTGGTTACTTCTTCCTTATCATCAAGGGTAGATGCCATAATAACGTTTTTGTCAAATATATCATCAATAATAGTATCTGCGGAATTCAGAAGTAGGTCTTTTACCGAAATTACACCTAACAATCTTCGTCTGTTACTTACAACATAACAGGTGTAAATATCCTCGGCATCCTCACCAATTTTTCTTATCCGATCAATAGCTTCATTGACCGTCATTCCACGCTTCAAATCAACGTATTCGGTTGTCATTATACTGCCGACACTATTATCTGGATACGCTAAAAGTTGATTAATTTTATTACGGGTTTCCCTATCGGTTTGCTTTAAAATACGTTTTACAACCGATGCAGGCATTTCCTCAATAATATCTACCGTATCATCCATAAAAAGCTCATCCATTACGGCTCTAAGCTCTTCATCGCTAAAAGAATCAATAAGCAATCTTTGATGCTCACTGTCCATTAAAAC
>JAXJYT010000143.1:0-12923 GCA_036306845.1 Acutalibacteraceae bacterium
AAATACCTGCGTGGGTAGCACCGATAATAACGTTAAGGTGGGGATATCCGATAGAATTTCTTACCTGCTCAAAAGCGCGGCCTGCGGCAAACATAGCAAAGGAGCTTGCAAACACCTTTTTTCCTGTTGCGGCAATACCTGCGGCAATACCAATCATATTCTGCTCTGCGATACCGCAATCGTAAAATCTTTCGGGAAATGCCTTTTTGAACATACCTGTTTGTGTAGCGGCAGCAAGGTCGGCATCAAGAACTACAAAGTCATCTCTTTTTTTACCAAGCTCAACAAGAGCGTTACCATAGCTTGCTCTTGTAGCAACAGTTTTTACCTCTGACATATCACGACCTCCTTAATTAAGTGCGGCAAGAGCATCACGAAGCTCCTGCATAGCAACAGCATAAAGCTCATCATTAGGAGCGGCGCCGTGCCAGCTTACTTGGTTTTCCATATATGAAACGCCCTTACCCTTTGTGGTAGAAGCAATAATGGCAACGGGTTTATCTATTGTGCGAGCCTCATTAAGAGCCGCCTCAATTTCATCGAAATCGTTACCGTTTATTGAGATAACGTGCCAACCGAATGCCTCGAATTTCTTATCGATAGGCTTTGCAGAGTTAACCTCATCAATGCTACCGTCAATCTGAAGACCGTTAAAGTCAACAAATGCGGTAAGATTGGAAAGATTTTTGTGAGCGGCAAACATAGCAGCTTCCCAAACCTGACCTTCTTCAAGCTCACCGTCACCTAAAATGGTGAATATTCTGAAATTGTCACCGAAGTGCTTTGCCGAAAGCGCCATACCGCAAGCAGTTGAGATGCCCTGACCCAATGAGCCCGTTGACATATCAACACCGGGGATGTGCTTCATATCAGGGTGACCCTGAAGTATAGAACCGATTTGACGGAGTGTTGTAAGCTTTTCCTTTTCAAAGAATCCGCGTTCTGCAAGCACCGAATACAGTGCGGGGGCTGCGTGACCCTTTGAAAGTACAAAGCGGTCTCTACCCTCCATCTTAGGATTCTTGGGGTCAATATTCATTTCCACAAAATAAAGATAGGTAAGTATCTCGGCTATGGAAAGCGAACCACCGGGGTGACCCGACTTAGCGGCATGTGTACCCTCGATGATACCCATACGCACGTTGCACGCAATTTTCTGAAGTTCAATTTTCTTTTGTGCGTCCATTTTCTGCTTCCTTTCTTTTGGTAAGATAATCTATGAAATCGGCAACTGCGCCGTTTTCAGCCTTTTTGGTAGTAATTGTACATACGGCTTTAACATCATCGGGCGAATCACAGGGACACGCCGAAATATCCGCCGCTTCAAGCATGGGTATATCATTATAGAAATCCCCAATGGCATAGAGGCCGCCACTTTTGATACCGAACAACTCACAAAGCTTTAATACACCCGCGCCCTTTGAGGCGGTTTTGGAAAGCTGTTCATAATAATGGCGAACCGTACCGTAAACCGTAGCGGTTGTTTTAACAAATCCGCAATCAGACATATATTTTTCGGCAAGAGCCTCTATCTGCGGTCTTTGAGCTACAGAATCGAGAAAAAATATTGCCTTGTCCCAATTATACACTAAAACCTCATCATAATCAATAGACTTTGCCTCTATGCTTTCATATTTTTCGTGGTCTATTGTTTCTTGAGTTTCCCTTACAACCAAAACGTTGGTGCCCGAATGTATTTCTATACCTACATCGGGCATTTTATCCATTATTTCCTTGGTAAACGCCTTTGCGTTATCGGATATAAATTCCTCATACAAAAAGCGTTGTTCGTTAAAATCATATATCATACAACCGTTGCCGTATACCGACGGAGAAACCTTGCCAAGCTTTTCTAACACGGCGCTTACCGCACCCGGTGTACGCCCCGTAGCAAGTGAGAACATACCGCCCTCTCGCATAAAGAAATCAATTTTTTCGACATTCTCTTGCGGTATTATATCGTTTGAAATCAAGGTGCCGTCAATATCGCACGCCAAAAGACATCCATCAAAAACACCCATTTAATTTCTGCACTCCTCTAAAAAATCCTTGAAGTATTTTGGTAATTCACTTGTAAACTCCATATATTCACGCGTAAGGGGGTGTATAAAGCCGATTTTACGCGCGTGCAGACACTGTCCGCCAAGCTTAGTTATTACCTTTTTAGGTCCATACACGTCATCACCTGCAACGGCGTGTCCGATATATGCAGTATGCACCCTTATTTGATGGGTACGCCCCGTTTCAAGACGGAATTTCATATGTGTAAAGTCACCGAAGCGCTCAAGCACCTCAAAATTAGTTACGGCTTCCTTACTGTTTTCGGCGCGCACCGCCATTTGCTTACGCTTTACGGGATGACGACCGATAGGCGCATCTATTCTGCCTTTATCCGATTTGACATTGCCGTAGACTACCGCTTCATATTCACGGGTCAGCGAATGCTCCTTAATCTGCTCGGCAAGAAAATTGTGCGCATCATCACTTTTTGCAACAAGCAGAAGTCCGCTTGTGTTTTTATCTATCCTATGTAGGATGCCGGGGCGTAAAACGCCGTTAATACCCGAAAGCGAAGCGCCGCAATGAAAGAGCACCGCATTTACGAGTGTACCGTCAAGGTTTCCCGCGGCGGGATGCACGACCATACCCTTAGGCTTGTTTACTACAAGCAGACTGTCATCCTCGTAAACAATATCAAGAGGAATGTCTTGTGGCTCAACCTCATATTCCTCGGGGTCAGGAATGGTAATCTCCACTTTGTCCCCTACACGAAGCTTGTACTTTTTATCGGCGCTTTTACCGTTTACAAGCACATCGCCGCCCTCAATCAGCTTTACGGCGTGCGAACGTGTAAGTGAAGCAGTATCGGCTATAAATACATCAAGACGGCGGGTCTCGCCGTCTTTAAAGCATACATCAAATTTCTGCATTATCCTGTCCTAAAGCGGCATCCTCTGTTTTACCTTGGGCGCGCTTTTCACGTGTTTCCTTTATTGTACCCAACAGATAGTAGAGCAACAAGAGACCTGCGCCGATAACGATTGCGCAATCGGCAACGTTAAACACGGGGAAATCGGGCATAAATTCAAGATGCAGGAAATCCACAACGTTACCGTCACGGAAGATGCGGTCAATCATATTACCGACACCGCCCGAAAGCACGAGCATTATCGCCCAGAACATCAGCTTATCACCCGAACCGTATTTAAGAAGCAGGGTTATGCAAACAAGCATAATTATAATGGTTACCGATAACAGTATCCACGTATAGCCGCCAAGCATACCCCATGCGCCGCCATCATTGTGAATATAGGTAAGGTCGATAAGTCCCGGTATAAAATCGCGTGAGGTGGCAAGTGTAAAGTTAGCCGCAACGTACGCCTTCGTAAACTGGTCGACAACCAACACCAATACCGCAACAATCGATGCCAAAATATACGATACCAAGTATTATTCCTCCTCGGTGGTAAATTCTTCCTCAGTATTTATAACAAAACCCGAAGGCTCATCATCGGTTAAGAAATCCTCTATCGAAACGCTGCTTGGCTTCAAATCAAGGAATGACTCCGGCTCGGGTGCCTTGTCAAAGGCAATGCTTACGGCATCTGCCATTTCCTTAGGGTCCATAGCAACGGTATCGGGTATTACCGATAAAAGCTCTAAATGTTCTTTATATTTTGCAGTAATCTCGGTTTTAAATGCAACAATTTCAAGCTTTAATTTGTTGTAAAGAGCTTGTTGACGCGCAACACTGTCGGCAGTTGCCTTTTCTATTGCGGTCTGCTTTTCCTTGCACTTTTCAATGGCCTTTTCGTATTCTGCCTCGGCAAGAGCCTTGCGCTCCTCTGCCTTGCGCTCAAATGCGGCGGAAAGCTCCTTCTCCTGCTCGGTTATGTTCGCAATACTAAGTTGAGCGTTGGTAATAATTTCGTTGCTCTTAGTTCTGGCATCCTCAACGATAGAGTCGGCAAGCTTCTGCGCTTGAACGAGCACGTTCTGGATGCTGCCCTGCGAATTCTTATGCTCCTCAAGTTGAGCATTAAGATTGTCAATTTTTGCGCTCATTTCACGGATAGCGCGTTCAAATTGGTCATAGTCAGCCTCGATTTTATCAAGAAGAATATCAACTTCTTCCTGCTTGTAGCCGCCCATCGACTTTGAAAATTTTACGTTTCTGATTTCTTTGGAGTTAAGCATTTATTTTTCCCCCTATATGTATTTATTACATTTCAATATTATTCTGCCCTTGCGGGAACGCTCATCGGTAGAAAGTACACACACCCTGCCCTTACCGCGAAGGTTAAGCTTGTTGCCCGCGCACACACTGCGCGTAGCCTTAGTGCATATAACCGAATCAATATAAACAAGACCGTCGTTAATGACCTCTGCCGCCGTACCGCGCGATAAACCGTATATTGCGGCTATTACGCAGTCAAGTCGCAAGGAAGCCACCGTTTCGGTGAACTCCACCGCGGTTTGCGCTTGCGGTAGCGGTTCTTCAAAGCCTTCACGGGCACACACGCCAACCCTGCCGATTTTGCTAATCTCTAAAACGAATTTGGATATATCGCGGTTTACAAAGACCACTGCGCGACCTTCACCCACTAAAATATCACCGATTTTCTCACGCACAAGCCCCAAGCTCATAAGCGCGCCCAAAAAGTCGCGGTGAGAAAGCTTATCCTGATTTCTAAAGGTAAAGGTTATAGCCGTTATAGGATAATCGGGACCTTCGCACCAATCGGGTAAAACGCCGACGTATTTGCGCTCGGCATCCGCATAGCCACCCCAAAGCAGATACTTTGTCCCCATAGAATTTAATACGCATATAGCTGATGAGGCCTCTGCCTCGGTAAGAAATCCCAAAAACTGCGGAGTACACGAACGCTCACACGCGTTTACTATGTCCGACAGTCTTGCGGGTAAAAGTGAATTATCCATTAAAAATAGATTTTTCCTTCTTCAAAATCCTCAAGCATCAGTTCACCCATAACGTCGATGCCGCGCGCTACTATTATAAATGTATTCTTGGCAACCTTTCGCATATTACCGTGATTAGCATATGCCACGCCGCTTAAGAAGTCAACAATACGGCGCGATGTATCGTGAAGAGATTCCTCAAGGTTGAGAACTACGGTCTTACCCTCATTAAGATGGTCTGCGATAGAGGTTACATCTTCAAAGCGGTCGGGCTTTACGAGCACTACCTGCATCTGACCCTGAGTCTGATTATAGCTTACTGTCTTGGATTTTATGAGTCGCGGTGCGCTCTCCTGCTTTTTAGGGGTATAGGTAGTCTCCTCACTTAAAGACTCCTTCTCCTCAAAAGTTTCATCCTCGTAATCCTCATCAGGAACGATCATAATGTTTTTAATACTTTCCCAAAGTCCCATTGTTATTCTCCTTTATACATTGTAATTTCTTTTTCCAAAAAGCGCCGTGCCTATACGGACAAGATTTGCGCCTTCACTTATAGCTACGGCATAATCATCCGACATTCCCATTGATAGTATTTCCATACTACTATTATCTATTTTTTGCGTCTTAATGTCAATAAACAGTTTATGCATAAGTTTAAAATATTTGCGGTTTTCCTCGGGTGATTCACATATCGGCGGTATCGCCATAAGCCCCTTTACCGACACACCCTCAAGCGCTGCTATTTCGCGCACGGCATCTGCTACCTCGCTCGCGCTGAAGCCCGACTTGCTTTCCTCGCTTCCGATATTGACCTCCAGCAAAATATCACTTGTTATTCCAAGCTTTACCGATTGTTTTGAAATCTCCCGCGCAAGCTTTACCGAATGCACCGAATGTATAAGCTCTACCCTTCCTACTATGTCCTTCACCTTGTTAGTCTGCAGATGGCCGATAAAGTGGCGGTGGCAGGGTGCATAAAAATCCTCTTTCGATAAAAATTCCTGCACGCGATTTTCACCGATATACTCAATTCCGTTTTGGATAGCGTAATTTATAAAATCAGTGTCCACCGTTTTGGTTGCGGCAAGTAAGATTATATCTTCAGGTCTTCTGCCGCTCTTTTCTGCGGTTGACTTTATATTTTCGCGTATTTCCGATAGATTTTTATCAAAGCTATCAACCAACGATTTTTCCATCATAAAGCTTCTTTCCCTTCAAAACAACCTCATCATAAAGCCGCAATACGCTTTCGTTACTTTTTTCCTGACTGCAGATTATATAATCGTCTCCGCTGAATATAACCTCTACCTCAACAAATTTAAGGGTGATGCCCGAAAGCACGTATACACCCGTTTTGCCATCCACGACACGAAGACTTTTTCGCGGTATTTTAAGACCCGTATATGTTTTGCTTACCAAGGTCATAATTCCCGTTCGCATAGTGGCAAGTTCACTGTTCATTTGTTGACACGAAAGCACGATTGCTGCATTGTCACCTGCGGCAGAAATGTTTATACGTTCTACCTTTACCGAAAGCTCGGGTGTTGATTTAAGCATCGTACGGGCAACCAACGTGTCGCCCTCTTTATACTTAAGTGATTCGTTGATATCCACCTTTGCGGCAATGTACCACTCGTAGTCCGAAACAATTTTACCTATTGCGTCTTGAGGCACTTCACCGGGTGACATCGAATCCAGAAATTCAGGTGTTATTTCGGTAGTATCAAGCCCCGACAGTACCGTTTCGTAGCCGTCTGATGCCGACACAAAATAGCCCGAGCTTTGCGCCCTTATATTACCTATAGCGGCGGGCAAGGTGGATTTTAGTGTAGCAAGTTGCTCATTAAGCGCGGCAAGCTGCGCCGAAAAATCAGTTTGCTCACCCGTGATAAGTTGTCGGCGATTAAGTGAGTTAAGAAGCGCTCCGCTATCATCGTTAGCATTGGAAAAGTTTCCGTCTGCCGTACTGCGAACAAGTTGATTAAGCGCATTTTTAACCTTATTGTTGGCAAGTGATAAATCGGCTGCCTGAACGTCGTTATAGCTTTGCATTTCCTCAATATCATCAATGCTCTTCTGAAGCTCGGAAATCTTGCTTACGGTAACCGATGCATCGGCACTCTGATAAATATCGGCAATAACGCCGCCCTTTGCCACGCGTGAACCGTCCTGCGTTACAAAGTGAAGCGCGCCGCCCGTTTCACCCGAAACGTGTGTTTCTTCACGAATAATTACGCCCGTAACGGTAAGACCGTCCACGTCCTCATAATACTCTGCCGTAACGGTGGTTATAGGCTTATAGACCGAGGAATAAACCTGATGCCCTACAAAAACTATCGCCAAAAGACATAAAAACACCTTAAGCAAAGTATTATTACGCATCAGTTTCCTCTCCTTTACTGTTGAATTATTTTAAGTGCCGCCGATAAGACATCATCACACTCATCGCGGTAAATCCAATTTATTCTTTCATCTCTTGAAAACCAGGTTATCTGCCTTTTTGCATAGCGTCGGCTTGACTGCTTAAGACGCTCTATAGAGGTTTCAAGCTGCTCTGTCCCCTCAAAATAAGGAAACAACTCCTTATGACCTATTGCCTGAACGGCGCCGCTTTTTTCTGCGAGGTTACGCGCTTCGTACGCCACACGCGCCTCATCCAGAAGACCTGCTTCCACCATTTTGTCAACGCGTAGGTTAATTCTGTCATAAAGCTTTTGGCGCTCGCGGTAGTTAATACCAATCATAACTGCATCAAATGGCGTCTCGTTTTGCCTTGACAAAATATTGTGCTCACTCGGTGTCATTCCCGTGCCCTCGTAAATTTCAAAGGCGCGTATAATTCTGCGCTTGTCCGACGGATGAAGCTTATCCGCGGCGGCGGGGTCAATTTCACGAAGAGCTTCAAGCATAGCTTCGGCGCCTACTTCATCGAAACGTTCGGTAATTTTTGCTCTTAATTCCTTGGTTTCGCTTTGTGGCGCAAATTCTATATTATCGACGAGTGAATTTATATAAAGTCCCGTACCACCAACGATTATGGGTACCTTGCCGCGCGAAATAACCTCGGCAATTTTTTGTCTTGCAATTTCTACGTACTGCGCTACGGTAAAGCTTTCACCGTATGGCAAAAATTCAACTAAATGGTGGGGCACGCCCATAATTTCTTCAGTAGTGGGCGCCGCCGAAGCGACGGTCATTCCGCGGTAAATCTGCATAGAGTCAGCCGATATTACCTCACCGCCTATAGCGCGCGCAATATCAACGCCAAGTCCCGTTTTGCCCGATGCGGTAGGACCCACCACGCATATTATTCTTTGCTTGCTCATTGTATTCTACCAAAATGGCGCTCAAGCTCACGCCGTTTTATTTCAAAGGCTACGGGTCTGCCGTGGGGACAGTACATAACCTCGGAATTATCAATCACTTTTTTGGCAAGGCTTAAAAGCTCAGCATCACTCGTTATAAAGCCCGCCTTTATAGCCGCCTTGCATGAAACGGTATGGAACAAGTCATCAAGCGCATCAAGGCTTACGTCCCCCGTTTTTGCAAGTGAGGTTGCCGCTTCTTCGATAATGGCAACAATATCGGTATCCTTTAGCGCCGCGGGTACGGCGCGTACAAGCACAACGCCGTCGCCAAAATCCTCAAGCTCGATGCCTACCCTTAAAAGCAGCTCTGCCGAATCTATAGCCGCGGTGTAACGGTCACCGTCAAGTCGGACTGCTATGGGTTGTAAGAGCGGTTGCGACTCGATAATTTGCTTTTCCTTTAATTCGTTAAACAGAAGTCTTTCGTGCGCCGCGTGTTTATCTATAAGGAAGATACTCTCACCGCGCGACACGATGATATAGGTTGAAAACGCCTCACCAATAAGCTTTACCTCGGCATCGGGATTATATTCCTTAACGGGAAGCTTAGGTTCCTCTTGCACGGTGGCTTGAGGCACCATTGCTGTTACAGTCGGCTCTTCCTCAACATCAATATTGATATTTACAGCAGGTCTGTACACAGCTTGCGCCTTTTCCTGCATTTTATTTACCGTTTCCTTTACATCCTTCCTTAAAAGCAAGGGCGTATCGTTATCCGAAAGGCGTGACACAGGCGGTCTGTTTTCACTCTTTACGGCTTCCTTTTCGGGCGTGGGTGTGTCCTCAAGTCTTACCGCAGTCTGACGGTATTCGTTAGCATCCATATGCATAAAGAAAGGCTTCTTTGCAGTAGCAGGGGTAATTTCGGGTCTTGTATCACCCGCGGCGATAGCGCTTCGTACCGCGTAATGCACCGCGCTGAATACACGTTTTTCATCCGAAAAACGAACCTCGGTCTTGGCGGGATGAACATTTACGTCCACCGCCTCAAGCGGAAGCTTTACGTTAAGCACAAATGCGGGGAATTTACCCACCATAGCGCTGTTTTTATATGCTTGTTCAACCGCCGCCATAACGGTTTTAGACATAACGAGTCTGCCATTAAGAAAGGTAATCTGACCTGCACGTGATGCGCGGCAAGCTATTGGCTTACAAATAAAGCCCTCTACCGATACACCATCATATTGCGCGCCTACGGGGATAAGTGAATTTGCATACTCGCGCCCCATAACACTGTATATGGCACCCATAAGGTCGCCATTGCCCGAGGTTGTGAAGATTTGCTCACCATCACGGATAAGCTTAAAGGAAATCTGCGGATTAGAAAGCGCCGCGCGGTCTACAATTGCCTTTACCGCCGCCGCTTCGGTAGCATCCTTTTTAAGAAACTTCATACGGGCGGGTGTATTAAAAAATAAATCGCGTACAACAAGTGTCGTACCGTTGGGGCAACCGCTTTCTTCACATAAAGTTTCTTCTCCGCCCTCTATCAGATAGTGTGTGCCGAGCGGCTCGTTTGCGCTTTTGGTAAACATTTCAACACGCGCCACCGCAGAGGTTGCGGCAAGCGCCTCACCACGAAAGACTAATGTTGCAATACCGTCAAGGTCATCGGCTACGCGGATTTTACTTGTAGCATGGCGAAGAAAAGCCTTTTTCACGTCTGCGCTCTCAATTCCGCAACCGTCATCGGTAACACGGATATAGGTAATACCGCCGCGCGAAATTTCTACGGTAATGTGCGTAGCGCCCGCATCAATGGAATTTTCTACCATTTCCTTTACTACCGATGCAGGACGCTCGACCACCTCACCCGCGGCAATAAGCTCGGCAATGGCGCGCGGTAAAACGTTAATTGTTGGCATTTTCTTCACCTCTTTTATAAAAAATTAAATTGATTTCGCCTTATTGGCAAGGTCGAACAATATCGACATTGATTCAATTGGGGTAAGCGTGTTTACATCAAGCGCTTGTAATTCGCGCAGTATATCGGTTGCGCCCTGCATTTCAAGCGGCAACTGTGCAGTATCACTCGGTGCCGTTTTATAGGTCACAATACCGCTTTCAAGCGTTTGCTTTAAAATTTGCTTTGCACGTTCGATTACAGGCTTTGGTATTCCGCCAAGACGCGCTACCTCAATACCGTAGCTGTCGTCGGCGCCACCGCGCACGATACGGCGCAAAAATATAATATCATCGCCACGCTTTTTAACGGCAATATTATAGTTTCTGATACCTTGCAGCTCACCCTCCATCTCGGTAAGCTCGTGATAGTGGGTAGCAAACAGTGCCTTGGCACCGATACGGCGTTTGTCGGCAACGTATTCAAGTACGGCGCGTGCGATTGCCATACCGTCAAAGGTCGCGGTACCGCGACCGATTTCATCAAGAATAAGCAAGCTCTTTTTGGTGGCGTTTTTAAGAATTTCGGCAACCTCACTCATTTCCACCATAAAGGTTGACTGACCCGATGCCAAATCATCCGATGCGCCAACGCGCGTATAAATCGCATCAACAACACCGATTTGCGCCATTTGTGCGGGTACGAAGCTGCCAATTTGCGCCATAAGCGTAATAAGCGCCACCTGTCGCATATAGGTGGACTTACCCGCCATATTCGGTCCCGTAATAATAGCACAACGGTCGGCGTCGGAATCAAGGTATGTATCATTTGAAACAAAGGGCGCCGAAATCAGTTGTTCAACAACGGGATGGCGACCGCCCTTTATACTGATAATTCCGCTATCGTTAAGTAAGGGTCGGCAGTAATTATTACTTACCGCAACCTGTGCAAGTGAGCACATAACGTCAAGCCTTGCTATAGCGTTTGCGGTCCTTTGCACCTGAGTTGCTGTTTGTGCCACGCGCTTTCTTATATCATCAAAGATTTCAAATTCAAGTTGTGCCGCGCGGTCCTTTGCGGTAAGCACGCGGTGCTCAAGATCCTTAAGTTCTTCGGTAATAAAACGCTCACAGTTAGTCAAGGTCTGTTTTCTTATATAATCCTCGGGCACCTTATCAAGATAAGAATTCGTTACCTCGATATAATAACCGAACACCTTATTGTAGCGTACGCGGAGATTTTTAATACCCGTACGCTCACGCTCACGCACCTCAATTTCGGTGAGCAGGTCGGTACCGCCCGTAAAGATTTGTCGAAGACTGTCAAGCTCGGCATTATAGCCTTCCGCTATCATTCTGCCCTCGCGTATTGAAACGGGAGCATTGGAGTCTATAGCGGCATCAATAAGCGCCACAATATCCTCTAAGGTATCTATGTCGTTATAAATACCCTTTAGCATTTTACATTGTGCAGTCGCAAGCAACTGCTTTATATAGGGAAAACGGTGCGCGGTAGTGCTGAAATCAAGCATAGTTCTGCCGCTTGCCGTACCGTACACTATTTTGGTCATTCTACGCTCAATATCACGAATGCCCGTCATATATTCCTGCGCTTCACCAAGCATCATCGTGTTGGAGCAGAGCTCCTCCACCGCATTTTGTCGCAACGTTATTTCGGCAATCGAGGTAAGCGGTTGCAGACATACGTTACGAAGCATACGCTTACCCATTGCGGTTTTTGTTTTATCAAGCACCCATAAAAGCGAGCCGCGCTTTGCGCCTGTGCGTATGGTAGAGCAGATTTCAAGATTGCGAACCGCGGTTAAATCAAGCCGCATATACTGTGAATCAACGTATACGCTAACCGATTTTATGGAATTGTCCTTTTTGCGACTGTTTTCCTGCATATACTGTATCACGGCGGCAAGTGCGCTGTTGGATACGCTCCCCTTACCGATGCCGAGATTCTGAACGTCGTTAACACCAAAGTTAGCGCATAGCATCGTATCCTGCGCTACGACATCAAAGCATTCCGCCTCCCTTACGGTAACGGTGCCGCCAAATCGGCCACCAAGACTTGATGCAATCCGATCATTTAATTCCTTTGTTACAAGAAGTTCACTCGCGTTAAAACGTATTGCCTCGTTAACGGCGCGTTCTATAGCATCTTCTCCCGTAAGCTCGGTAACCTTGGACTCACCCGTTGAAACGTCGGCAAAGCAGAAGCCCACTGCGCCCTCTTTTTCAAAAATTGCAGCAAGATAATTATTAAGGCCCTCATCAAGCATACCGTCCTCAATAACGGTACCCGGTGTGATAACACGTACCACCTCACGCTTGACAATACCCTTTGCTTTGGCGGGGTCTTCGGTTTGCTCACATATTGCAATTTTATAGCCACGCTCAACCAAGCGGGCTATATACTGCTCACAGCTGTGATACGGTACGCCGCACATCGGCGCGCGTTCTTCGAGACCGCAATCCCTGCCCGTTAAGGTTATGTCCAATTCCTCCGATGCGGTTTTGGCATCATCAAAGAACATTTCATAGAAATCGCCCAATCTGAAAAAGACAATACAATCATTATTTTGTTCCTTGATTTCCATATATTGCCGCATCATCGGTGAAAGCTCTGCCATATAGGATTAATCCCCTTTGCATTTAATAGAAATTAGCAATTTAAAGTGTTAAGTGATTAGTGAAAAGTGTTAAGTTTTCGTGCGCTTTGCGCACACATTAACCTTCCACTTTTCGCTTTCAACTTGTTGTTTTGCGAACGGTTGTCCAGATATG
>JAXJYT010000144.1:0-1041 GCA_036306845.1 Acutalibacteraceae bacterium
GATGTAACCTGACTTTTTATAATTAATTTTGCTAATGCCACTTTAAAAGTGGCTTGTCGGAACGCTTTTGAGCGTTTCGACTAACTACAATCATTAAAATTATCCAAGATGAATGATATGTTTACTTTCAAACTCGCAACCCGGATTTACTGTCTCCAGACCTTCCTTATCGGTAAGCTCTAATGTGCTTTCAACCATTGGCTGAACGCCGTGCCACGGCTCCATACAGATATATTTGAAATTACCGCCGTTATTGGGTGTCATAGTCCATAAAAGGAAATAATTGCGACCAGGGAATTCAACAGTTACCTTGCGGCCTGTTTTTCTGTTTCTTAGTGTTGCGCTTTTGGATTTCAAATCCTTGAAAACAAGTGCATCTACCGCAAAAAACTTGTTATAAAGGGCAATTCGGTCGCTTTCCTTGATTATGGGCAACTGCTCATGAGAAATAAGTTCTCCGTCAAGCACATAGGAATTAAGTGTTTCATTTTGCGGGAAGATAACATCGTAATCCTCTATACCCTCGGGACAAGCGTAGCCTTCGTGAGATCCGATTGAGAAATACATTGTTTTGGTATCGGTGTTCTTTACATTAAAGCCGACCTCAACCTTATTACCGATAAGCTTATATATAACGCGAAGCTCAAAGCTGAAGGGATACATTTTAAGTGTTTCATCACTGCTTGTAAGCAAGAAAACAGCATAATTATCACCCTGATTTTCGAGTGTGAACATAGAATGCCGCGCAAAGCCGTGCTTTGGTAGGGTATATTCCTTGCCTTCATAAATATACTTATTATCTACCAATGCTCCGCAAATTGGGAACATAATTGGTGCGGTACCCGACCATACGTCTTCGTCACCACTCCACAAATAATCTACACCGTCAAATACAATACGGCGCATTTCTGCGCCGTATTCAGCTATCTGAACGGTTACTCTGTCATTACTTATCGTAACCATAAAAAAGCTCCTGTTATTTATTTTGCATAATCTATCGCGCGGTTTTCGCGGATAAGATTTACCTTAATCTGACCGGGA
>JAXJYT010000145.1:0-2170 GCA_036306845.1 Acutalibacteraceae bacterium
GAATTCCGTGACAGCGAGGAATACTCTGACCCGACCCTTGCGGGACTTAACTCAAAAAACATTGCGTTCCGATATAGTGACAACTATAAAAACTTATTTGATTTATATATTAACAACTCTATCACCGAAAAGACGCTTTTAGGAAGCAAATCCACCGCTGATTCTATGGCGGAATTTGCATTAGGTCAGGTTGCAATGGTACAAAATGGCAACTGGGCGTGGTCGCAGATTTCAGGTGTAGAGGGCAACACCGTAAAGGAAGAGGACATTAAGTTTATGCCGCTTTATATAGGTGTTGACGGTGAGAAATCACAAGGTCTTTGCATTGGAACCGAAAACTATATTGCTATAAACAAATATGCAAGTGAGGAACAACAAAAGAAGTCACTTGATTTTTTAAACTGGCTTTTCACAAGTGAGCCGGGCAAGCGTTACGTTACTAATGAGCTTGATTATATAACGCCCTTTGACACCTTTAAGGAGGACGAGCTTCCGCGCGACCCGTTAGCGCGTGAGGTAGTTCGTTATATGAACGATGCAAGCGTTACCACGGTTCCGTGGATTTTCACCTCGTTCCCGAGTGATGTTTTCAAGGCAGAGGTAGGCGGAGCATTGCTTGAATATGTTCAGGGTGGCAAGGACTGGAAGGCGGTAGACCAGACTATAAAAGATAAATGGAAGAGTGAGCGTGCATAAATGGAGCGTAATATCAGACGGTGGTTTCCCGTTTTTGTTTTCCCTACCCTTTTAGCCTTTACGCTGGCATTTTTAATCCCATTTGTATCGGGTTTTTATCTATCCTTTTGTGAGTTCAGGACTGTAAGCGATGCCACCTTCGTGGGCTTCAGAAACTATATTACGGCTTTCAGTACGGGTGAATTTTTAAATGCGCTTTGGTTTACCGTAAGGTTTGCGGTTGTATCGGTAATAACAATAAATATTATCGCGTTCGCATTGGCTCTGATGCTTACCCGTGGAATTCGCGGCACAAATGCTTTCCGCACAGTGTTTTTTATGCCTAATCTTATTGGCGGTATTGTGCTTGGATATATATGGCAGCTTATTATAAACGGCGTGCTTTTGGGTTACGGATACTCTATAACCTCAAGTCCTGCATTTGGATACTGGGGACTTGTAATCCTTATGAATTGGCAAATGATTGGCTATATGATGATTATTTATATAGCAGGAATAGGAAACATTTCAAACGACGTTTTAAATGCGGCAAAGGTTGACGGCGCTTCACCGTTCAGGGTGCTTGTATCGGTAACCATACCGTCGGTTATGCCGTCTATTACGATATGCCTTTTCCTTACAATCACCAATTCATTTAAGCTTTTTGACCAAAATTTAGCGCTTACTGCGGGTGCGCCTTCAAAACAGACGCAGATGTTGGCTCTTGATATATACAATACCTTTTACGGTAGGGTTGGCTACGAGGGCGTAGGTCAGGCTAAGGCGGTAGTTTTCTTTATAATCGTAGCGTTTATTGCACTATTTCAGCTTTACCTTACCAGAAGCAAGGAGATTGAAAATTAATGAAAAGTGAAAAAACAATAAATTTTATTTTTACCGCTTTATTAATCCTTGCATCAGTAGTGTTTTTAGCACCTATTGTCATAGTTTTCCTAAATTCCTTTAAATCTAAATTTTCAATAAATCAGGCACCATTCATACCGCCTAACAGTGAAACCTTCGTAGGACTTGAAAACTATATTACGGGTATTGACGATACAAACTTTCTAACGGCATTTTTATGGTCGCTTTTCGTAACGGTAGGGTCGGTCGCTGTAATTGTAATTTTCACCTCAATGACCGCGTGGTATATAACACGTGTCAAAAGCAGCTTTAACATCGTGCTTTACTATCTATTTGTTTTTTCAATGATAGTACCGTTTCAGATGGTTATGTTTACAATGTCAAGAATGGCGAACGTGTTAAATCTTGATAATCCCTTAGGTCTTATCCTTATATATTTAGGATTTGGTTCGGGACTTTCGGTATTTATGTTTTCAGGCTTTGTAAAATCTGTGCCGCGCGGAATTGAAGAAGCGGCAACGATAGACGGTTGCAATCCATTTTCGACCTTTTGGAAAGTGGTTTTTCCCATTTTAAAGCCTACCGCTATTACCGTAGCTATTCTAAACACAATGTGGATCTGGAACGACTA
>JAXJYT010000146.1:0-9622 GCA_036306845.1 Acutalibacteraceae bacterium
CCCTTTGTAGCCACCTTGCAACCGAAAAACATAAATATTGAGGCACCTGCGCACACAAGCGCTGCGCTGATAAGAAACAACGCCGAGGAAGTATAACCAAAACTTAAAAGCAGGCATCCCGATGCCATACCGCCCAAAAGACAGGCGGCAAGGGAAAGGTCTATTGCCCAAAGCGAGATTATAACTGACCATAAGGATACGTATATTGATATTGCCACCGCTAAAAAGGCGGCGCCAAGTGAAAGCCAAATCGGTGAGCCTAAAACAATAAGTATAATTTCAAGTGCGCCAAGTCTGTGGCGTGGCTTAATCCGCTGCTTTATGATGTGTGTCATTGGTGTTTCGGCAAGTATGCTTGACACGATGGTGTCAACATCACCGAGCGCGGCTACGGCATCATCTTCCGAAAGACCGTCTTCAACGTAATCGTCAATAATTTCACTATAGTATTCAACAGATTTTTCTATATCATCGGCAGAAAGAAATGAAAGCTTGTCGTGAAGCTCTAAAATAAATTTTAATTTATTCATTAACGTTACCCCCACCACCGTTTACTATGAAATTATATATCGAAATAATTTCGTTCCATTCCGCTTTAAATTCCTCGATACGCGCAAGTCCCGTATCGGTTATGTGATAGTATTTTCTGAGCCTTCCGTTATGCTCGGCAGTGCGAACGGTGAGAAGCCTTGCCGCTTCAAGCCGCCTTAAAATAGGGTAGAGTGTAGATTCCGAAATCTCCACAAATGGCTTCAAGTTTTTAATTATCTGATACCCGTAGGAATCCTCATTCTTTATTGCGCTAAGCACACAAACGTCCAAAAGTCCGCGCTTTAACTGAATGTCCATAAAATACCTCCCATCGTATAATACTATACACCACATAGTATTATTTGTCAAGAAAAAATAAGAAGTCCTGTTACCGTACAGGACTTCTTTTCTTTTATATCAGTTTTTAAGACTTTGAAGCGGCGCGGGAATTCTTCCGCCGCGGTCAATAAAGCGCTTTGGACTGCTCTTGAGGTTAAGGGGCATTATTGGACCCTCACCCAAAAGACCACCGAAGTTAAGCTCTTCGCCCGCCGACTTGCCGATAGCGGGGATTACGCGCACAGCGGTAGTTTTAGAGTTTACCATACCGATTGCGGCTTCATCGGCAATAATTGCAGATATTGTTTCACTTGGCGTATCGCCCGGTATTACTATCATATCAAGACCAACCGAGCAAACTGCAGTCATGGCCTCAAGCTTTTCGATTTTAAGGTCACCGCTACGTGCCGCGGCAATCATACCCTCATCCTCGGACACGGGAATGAATGCGCCAGAAAGACCGCCTACCGAGTTGCAAGCCATTACGCCACCCTTTTTAACGGCATCGTTAAGAAGAGCCAGAGCGGCGGTGGTGCCGTGGGTGCCGCAACAGTCAAGGCCCATCTCCTCAAGGATACGCGCTACCGAGTCACCAACCGCGGGGGTGGGTGCCAAGGATAAGTCAACAATTCCAAAGGGAACACCAAGGCGGCGTGCCGCCTCACTGCCTACAAGCTGACCTACACGGGTAATCTTAAAGGCGGTGCGTTTGATGGTCTCGGCAACGGCAGAGAGGTCACCGTCACATTTTTTAAGCGCTGAATACACAACGCCGGGACCAGAAACGCCTACGTGGATAACGCAGTCAGGCTCACCCACACCGTGAAAAGCACCCGCCATAAAGGGATTATCTTCGGGTGCATTGCAGAATACAACGAGCTTTGCGGGACCAATACAGTCGCGGTCGGCGGTAAGAAGCGCCGATTCGCGAACGATTTCGCCCATAAGCTTTACGGCATCCATATTGATGCCCGATTTTGTAGAGCCGATATTTACCGATGAGCAAATATTTGTAGTTTCGTTAAGCGCACGCGGAATTGACTTTATAAGCTCAATGTCGCCCGCGCTAAAGCCCTTGTGTACAAGCGCAGAATATCCGCCGATAAAGTTTACGCCCGTAGCATCAGCCGCACGCTGAAGCGCCTTAGCGTAAAGCACGGGGTCACCACCTGAAACGCCCACAAGCATAGCAATCGGCGTTACGGATATGCGCTTGTTTATAATCGGAATACCGTATTTTTGTTCTATTTCCTCGCCCGTTTTAACAAGGTTACCTGCCATACGGGTAATCTTTTCATAAACCTTTTCGCACGAGCGGTTTATATCGGAATCAGCACAGTCAAGCAGAGAAATACCCATCGTAATGGTACGGATATCAAGGTTTTCCTGCTTAATCATCGTGATGGTTTCCATTATATCATTAATGTTAATCATTTATGAAAACCTCCGAACTTAAACTCTGTGCATGGAATTGAAAATTTCCTCGCGCATAACACGGATTTCCACCGAAAGCTCCTCACCTGCAGCGGTCATCTTATCGCAAAACTCACTAAAATGGCAGTTGCGGTTTTCAATATCGGTAAGCATAACCATTGCAAACATATCCTGCATAACCGACTGATTGATATCAACGATATTTACGTTGCATTCAGCGCAAATACCACTTACCTTTGCAATGATACCAACGGTATCCTTTCCAATTACTGAAACGATAGTCTTTTTCATGAATTTACTCCTCATTTTTTATTTGAAGCGCAGCCTCGAAAATATTTTGTATAACAGATACGATAAGCGAGCCTGCCGCCGCGGCGACACCCGCAATATAAAACGGCATATAGCGGTGACCGACAAGAAGCATTATAACACCCGCGCATATAAGACAGATGCTTATGCGCTTGAGCATTTTTATATTCTGTTCACCAAGCACTAATCCGTCAATAAGGTTTAAAAGCAGTCGTCTTAAAGAGAAAAGCGTTATTGCCGCAAAAGGTGTAAGCGGATAACAGGTAAGCATTATAGTTGTGGGAAGCGTCTGGTCGCGACCCTTAACCTCAACATACCAGGTTACAAGCATCGGCAAAAAGATAACACACAGTAAAAGTAAAACCATAAAAAGATAGGTTACAAACAGTGATAGCTTTGCGCTTTTGCGGTAATTTCGCATATAAAACAACCTCACCTTCATATTTATACCATTATACATTAAAATTCACTTTTTTTCAAGAAAATAATGTGCTTTTTAAAAATGGCGTTGAATGTCGCAAATGCGGTAGTAAAGTAAAGCGTGTCGGGGAGGTGAACCGAATGCAAAAAAATAAAACCACGTTAAAAACGGCAGTAAACGCCCTGCTTGATGAAAAGCTACCACCGGCGGAAGAGCAGTCCCTTAAGGACGAGGGCTATACGTTGAAGAAGCCCACAAGAAGAGCCGCGTTAGCGATAGCAATTTACAAGAAGGCGGCATCCGGTGACCTTTCCGCCATAAAGGAGCTTCGCAGTATCTTAAACGAAGGCACACAGGACGAGCAAGGGAAAAGGGCGGTGATAATTATTGACGACATCAAAAATAGCGACCTCACAGTTGGTGGGTAAGGGCTATGACGATTTTTGGAACTGCAAAAAGCGTTATAGGGTACTTAAGGGCGGTAAGGCTTCTAAGAAAAGCAGCACCACCGCGCTTAACTTTATCTACAGACTGATGAAGTACAAGGATAGCAATTTGCTTGTGGTAAGGCAGGTGATGAACACCCATCGCGACAGCACCTTCGCACAGCTTAAATGGGCGCAACAGCGGTTGGGTGTTGAAAATCTGTGGAATAACACCGTATCGCCCATGGAAATGTGCTATCTGCCAACGGGTCAGAAAATTTTGTTTCGCGGCTTTGACGACGTTTTAAAGCTTGCATCTACCACGGTATCAAAGGGCTACCTTAACTTTGTGTGGATAGAAGAAGCATTTGAAATATCAAGTGAAGCCGATTTCGACAAGCTTGACCTATCGGCGCCGCGTGGCTTCGTGCCGCCGCCACTCTTCAAGCAGACAACCGTAACCTTTAACCCCTGGAGCGCAAACCATTGGTTAAAGGCAAGGTTTTTCGATAAACCGAGCGGCGATACAGCCACCTTTTCCACTAATTATCTGTGTAACGAATTTTTAGATGCCACCGACCGCGCCGTGTTTGAGCGTATGAAAAAGCAAAACGCAAGAAAATATGACGTTGCAGGGCTCGGTAACTGGGGCATCGCCGAAGGACTTGTATTTGAAAATTGGAGCGTCGGCAGGGTAGAAATACCCGAATCCGAGCGTTATTTGTGGAAGGATTTTTTCGGGCTTGATTATGGCTATACTAATGACCCTACCGCTTTCGTAGCCTTTAAAGCCAATCCATCCACGCGAAAGCTTTACATTTACGATGAATTTTACCGTACAAGAATGCTCAACTGTGATATTGCCGATGAAATCAAGCGGCGTGGCTTCGCTAAGGAGCGGATACGTGCCGACTGCGCCGAGCCGAAGTCAAACGACGATTTAAAAAGGCTTGGAATTTCAAGAATTATGCCAAGCCCCAAGGGGCGTGACAGTATTTTAAACGGCATAGCCGGTCTTTGCGAGTATCAGATTACGGTGCACCCTTCTTGTGTGAATATGATACGTGAGCTTTCAAGCTACGTCTATGACGGAAAGGCGCGTGAAAACGGACTTATAATGCCTAAGGATTCAGATAACCATCTTTGCGATGCGTTGCGTTACGGCTTTAGCGATGTCAAGTTCTTCCGTGCCGAGAGAGAAAATACGCCCGTTACTGCGAGGCTTACAGCCGATATTTACGGCAAGGATTTTAACGGAGGTTGGTCAGTATGAATACGGCAATTGCCATTTTTGCAGGCGCTACCGCGTTTTTAGCAGGCTTTTTCGTGGGCGTAAACCCACCGCCCGCTATGCGCAATAAGCGCAAAGGCAGTACCGATATCGAAAGAATGATGTCGGCGGTAAGTGAAGAATACCGAAACTTTTTAAACTATGACGGCAGTATTCAGAACTGACCGTTGCGAAAATGAAGGAGAATGTTATGGAAAATACAGAAATTACACCCGAAGCTCAAACCTTAGAGTCATCGGGCGGAGAGGAAACGGCGCAAAACGCGGATACCACACCGCAGACCGAGCCTCAGAGCATTACTGTTCCCATAAAGTTTAACAAGGAAACAAAGCTTTTGTCGCTTGAAGATGCGGCAAGTCTTGCCCAAAAGGGAATGAAGCTTGATGCCATAAGCGGCGAGCTTTCGCGGCTTCGTAAAATTGCGGGAGCAAAGGGTAAAAGCATATCCGAGTTTTTGTCGGCACTCGAAAGGCAGCAAATTGACAGTAGAAAAGAGGAGCTTTTATCGGAGTGCGGCGGAAATGAGGAGTTGGCAGAGCGTATAATGAAGCTCGAAGCCAACACTGCCGCCAAGGATTCAGACCTTGCCGAGCTTCAGCAGTTTTTTCCTGCTGTAAAGGCGGTAGAGGATCTGCCCCAAACAGTTGTTGAAAGAGCAAAAATGCTCGGCAGTAATCTGCTTAACGAATATCTGCGTTACCGTGAGGGTGAGCGTATAAAGCGCCGTGAGAGTGAACGCTCTTTGAGAACAGCTGCGGCGGCAAGCGTTGGATCGCAAGGTAACAGCGGTACCTTTGATTCCGCTAATGCTGAATTTTTAAAGGCGCTTTGGGGCAGATAAAATATTTTAACTTTAAAATGAAAGGAAAATTAAATTATGTCAATTAATTCAATTGAAAACGCTGTGAGATATTCACAGGAGCTTGATAAAATGTTCGCGCAGAAGAGCGCTACTGGCTTTTTTGCAGACAATGCGCTTAAGACAAAGTTTGTGGGCGCAAAAACTGTAATTATCCCCGATATTGATTTTCAGGGTCTTGCCGATTACGACCGTGATTCCGGCTTCACAAAGGGCGCAATCACGGTAAGCAACACGTCCTATACAATGGCTATGGACAGAGCCCGTTCCTTGCAGATTGACCGTGAGGATATGGATGAAAGCGGTATAGCTTCCCTTGCGGGTAAGATTTTAGGCGAATACGTTCGCACCAAGGTTGTACCCGAGTGTGATGCCTACGTTATATCCAAGCTTGCAGGTCTTGCCGCAACACGCGCTAACACCGTAGACGGCGATGCCACAAAGCCTTATGAGGCGCTTATTACCCTTATCAACGAGGTACAGAGCAAGGTTGGCTTTGATGAAGAGCTTGTAGCCTTTGTTGACAGTGTAATGTATGCGGCTCTTTGCAACACCCCTGAAATCGCACGTATGATTACTGTTTCCGATTTTAAGCAGGGTGAGGTTGACCTTAAGGTTAAGTCGATTAACGGCGTTGCAATTATCCCCGTTGTAAGCGAACGTATGAAGACCGCATACGATTTCAAGAACGGTGGTTTTGCGCCTGCCGAAAATTCGCGTGAGGTTTATATGCTTGTATGCCCCAAAAAGGGCGCGCATCTCGTAAAGAAGACCGAGCAGATGAGAATATTCACTCCCGAACAGAACATTGATGCCGATGCATACAAGTTCGATTACCGCATCTACTACGATGTGTTTGTAGCAAAGAGCGGTCTTGACAGTATCTGGTGTTGGTTGGCACCCTCTGTAAGCGTTACTGCACAGCCGACGGACACAACTGTAAATGTGGGTGATGACGCTGTGTTTAACGCAGAGGCTACCTCTGACGGCGGTGAGCTTTCTTACCAGTGGTATTCATGCACCAACGAAAACGGTGACAATGCAGTGAAAATTGCAAACGAAACCGCAAAGAGCCTTGAAATCGGTTCTGAGCTTGAGGTTGGCGAATACTACTTCTTCGCAAAAATCAAGGTAAACGGTATTGATGCCGCAACCACACGCGTTGCACAACTTATCGTAGAATAAAATTATTCGGTGAAGGGTTGGCGCACAGTCGACCCTTCATTTTTAAAAAAGGAGGAACAGTATGAAAATTAGTCCTACCGATATATTTAACGAATATCAGAGCGCGGTGGATTTTAAAGAGGGTATAGGCAATAAGGGACTTTTTGAGCAAAGTAAAATCAACGAGCGCTTTTTTATAGGTGACCAGTGGTACGGTGCGCGATGCGGCGCTGAAAGACCGCTTGTGCGCCACAATATTATTAAGCGTATCGGTGAATTTAAGATGTCGCAGATAACCGCAAATCCCGTTGAGGTAGTTTACAGTGCCGACGGCGTTCCAACCACCGAAAATGTAAGAAGCAGTGTGCGGGAGTTTAAAAGTAAAATTGCCAATGCGCCCGATTTCGCATTTTCGGGTGCGCCCGATACGGACGAGATAAACGTTATAACCTCGGCCCTTTCCGATTACCATAAGGTGACCGCCGAGCGCGTACACCTTGATTCGCTTTTATATAAAGCGCTTAAGGATTCTTATATAAGCGGAAGCGGTATAATATATACCTACTGGAAGGGTGATATAAACACGGGTACCTTTGCCGATAATGACGGTGCTGTGCAGATAAAGGGTGACATCGCGTGTGAGGTTTTAAAAATATCCGACGTTGCCTTCGGCGACCCTTATGAAGAGGAGCTTGAAAGGCAGCCGTACATTATAATAAGCGCGCGCCGAAATGCAGACGAGGTACGCCGAGAGGCAGAGTATTCAGGTATCGCTTATAGTGAAATTTCTAATATTAACCCGGACGGTGATGACGGAAAGGTTCTTGTGCTTACAAAGCTTTATAAGGAATATAATGAGCAGGGCGACTATAAAATTAAATGTGTAAAGGTTACCAAAAACGCCACTGTGCGAAGACCTTATAACACGGGACTTAATTTATATCCGCTTGCCGTATTTCGTTTCGAGGAGCGTGGCGGTCTTGCGTACGGTGAAAGTGAAATTACGCATCTTATTCCCAATCAGATTGCGATAAACCGAATGATTACTGCAAGTGTGTGGGCGGCTATGACGATGGGTATGCCGCTTATGGTTGTAAACGGTGATACCGTAACGGGTGAAATAACCAATGACCCCGGTCAGATAATTAAAATATACGGCTCTAACGAGGATGTATCGGGTGCCGTGAAATATATAACGCCGCCCGATTTTTGCTCTGACTTTATTGGTAGCGTAAATAACCTTATCGATAATACGTTGACACAAAGTGGCGCTAATGCGGCGGCGCTTGGTGACAGTGACCCCAATAACGCAAGCGCTATTATGGCGCTTCGAAATTCTGCCTTGATGCCGCTTAACCTGCTAAAGAGCAGATTTAACGTATTTATTGAACAGATATCACGTATATGGGCGGATTTCTGGATTACACAGTACGGCAACCGAAGACTAAAAATAAGGGATGCAAACGGCGTTTGGTATCTGCCCTTCTGCGCCGAGCGTTATTCGGGACTTTATCTTAATGCAAGGGTAGATATCGTAGATAACAGTACGGGGACCGTCGGAAGAATAGGTGTGCTCGATTCACTGTATGAAAAGGGTATTATCGACAAGACACAGTATTTAAAGCGTTTGCCCGCAGGAGCGGTGCCCGATTTAAATGAACTGATAGGAGAAATAAATAATGGGGAGGCGAAAGCAGTTGACGGTAAGTGATATTATAAAAAGCGCGCAGGCGCTTATGGGCTACGGCAGTGTCGATGTTATAGGCTATAACGATGAAGCAATGTTGCAGCGGTCTATATTGGCGGTAAACCATATTATTGCGGATTTAGACGGTAAAATTACAGTAAAGGAAGCCAACGAGCAGTTGCCTTTGCCAATCCCCGCCCTTCGCGCAATGCCTTACGGTGTGGCAATGCTTTTAAGTCTTGCCGAGGGTGATGCTGCGCGAAACAATACCTTTGCTAACATATATAATGCTATGCGCGCGGCGGCAAAGGGGAGTATAAGTACGGTTGTTGATACCATACCCACAAGCGAGGTGGGAATATGAGCTTTGCCGCACTAAAAAAGGACGATACTAAAAGCTATTCGGTAAATGCGCTTGACGGCGGACTGTCGCTTGAGGCATCATCCGACCGTATACCGCATAACTGTCTTAAGGAATGTGTTAATATGTGGTATTCGGGCGGAAGACTTAAAACCCGCCCCGGTATACATCCGTTAGCGCCGCTTAAAAATATTACTGAATACGAAACGGTAAAGCAGGGACTTACTATTACCGATGCCGTATATTATAAGGATGGCGTAAAGTATAACGTCGCATATTTTATCACCCACGACGACGTTAGCTTTGTAAGGATATATTATTATCTTGTAGATATAAACGGACAAAGCATACCGATAGGTGAAATGATGTTTAACCGTGTAAGCAGTGATACCTTTTATATTCCGCAAAGTATATTTGTTGCGGTGGGTGATAAAACACTTGGCGCGGGAATCTATGTATTTATAGCAAGAAAAAGCGGTCAGAATGAGCAGTATAATATATACGAGGCTTCTGCCAACCTTAAAGAATGGCTTGATTGCAGAAATAACTACTACGTACCCGTGCTGTATATTAACGGTCTGGGTACGCGCTATAATGAGGCGCGTGATATTTATTCACTTTCTTATCCCACACCGCAATTTTTAGAGCAAAGAAATCTTCTTACGGGTGAATTCAAGGTTTATTTTACATCGGACGGCATATCAAGCGTTTTTAATATGCCCATATCAAATATCGATAGCGGTACGGCGGTTCATTGCCGTATATATTCCGATTCAAAAAGCTATACCGAATGGATTATAC
>JAXJYT010000147.1:0-12816 GCA_036306845.1 Acutalibacteraceae bacterium
ATCAATAAAGGCACATACAAGCCTTCCGCTTGATGTTCATCTTATGATCGATAAGCCGCACCGCTACATAAAGGAATTTGCAGAGTTTGCGGATTATCTTGGCTTCCATTTTGAAGCAGGCTCTGATAATGCTCAGCTTCTTCGCGAAATCCGTGAGCTTGGATGCAAATCCACTATTACGATAAAGCCTTGCACCCCTGCAGAGAGCGTGTTCCCATTATTACAGCTTTGTGATATGGTACTTGTAATGTCGGTAGAGCCGGGCTTCGGCGGTCAGAAGTTTATGCCAAGCGCACTTGATAAGCTATCTGCGTTACGGGAAGAGTGCAAACGCCAAGGCCTTGATATTCTTTTAGAGGTGGATGGTGGAATCAATCAAGATACTGCACCTTTAGCAGTAGCGGCAGGCGCTAACGTTTTGGTTGCGGGCAACTATATTTTTTCTGCAGAGGATATGGCGGCGCGCGTAAAAGAAATCAAAGCTCTTTAAATTCAAGCCGATACAGTGCATCGTGTTTACAAATTGCGGTGCCGTATTCGGCTATTTTTGATATTTGGGTTTTACTGCCCTCAATTTTGCAGTATTCACCTATGTGGGCAAGTCTGCGTTCAAACTCTAACGGTGTATTTATTATAAGCGCGTACTGTCCTTCGTATATGTATAGACTACCGCCTATAATCTCACCCTTTTGTGCAGACCTTGCAAAATCAAGCAAATCGTTACTGCTTTTAAAAATTAACGCGAACTGCCTTAGTGTGCCGATGCGTTTAATTTTTTTGAGGTTTGGATTATATAGCTTGGTAAACAGTATTTCACAACCGTAGGAAATTGGCTTTACCTCAATAAGCACGCGCTTGCAGTCAAGGGGGAAATCCTCGTCGGGTATTGCTTCTTTAAGCAATAAATTAAGCATCTTTTTTGAATTCGGATTTTTTTGGTCTATTAAGTTATAACCACCGAAAAATGTTTGTATTTCATCGCGTGAAAGGCTTATTTTAATCTGCGTTTTGCTCAAGGTTTCAACCTTCATAAAATCCCCCCGAAATAAAGGCGTATAATAAATTGTATGTATAAACGGTTTTGTTTTGCCAAAAATAAAACAAAGGGCGTGAGATATTGGCAAAGCGTTTGTTTTTTAAGGCTATGCTTCTTACTATATCGGCAATACTGCTTATTTTAATCGGTTACTTTACCACCGCTTTCTTTTTTGGCGGTGTAATATAGTTTTTAATAAAATCGTCCCGATAAAACGGGACGATTTTTTGCTTTGTATATTATTCGTTTTCTGTGCATCCGCATCCGAAATCATCGTGGGGTGTTCTGGGATGGGGCGGGAAGAAATCATCGGTTGGGAACTTGATTTTACGGAAAACGTCGCAGGGTTGGTCGGTGGTGTCGTCGCATTGCTTCTCTGGAACACAGAAATCGTAAACGGGGATAAGCATCTGAACGTTGCGGATAAGCTGAACGATAGTGAAAAGTCCAAGCGTTACGTATACAGTAGGTGTTCCGCATTCGCAATTTGTATGAAGATTTCCGCCGACGTATTTGTTTACTGCAGAGGGAATACAACTGTCTACCGTGTAGCTATCGCGCACCTTGCCAAGCTTTGCCGAAAGGGGAATGGGGTCAACGCTTTGAACTACACATTTAGGCATATTACTGCTTGTGCGAACGGTTGGAGTACAGCTGTCATCATCGGGGTTAACAATGCTTGAGAATGTTTTAACACTGCCGTCACTACCAAAGAGTATAACCTTTTTGTTAAAGCAACAAATTCCGTTTATCTGTGTTGGGCAGGTGTGTGGCGCGGTCGTTACATCAAAGGTAAGTAGGAAATAGAACGTAAGGTCGCAGGAATAATATCCTCTGTTAAAGCTTACGGGTTCTACGTTTATAGCTACCGTAAGTACCTCTGCCGCTTTTAGCCGCACGCTTATTGCTTCGTTTACAACCGATTGTGCATCTGCCGTAAAGTAAACGCGCAAATCCTCTAAACAGTCACGGTCACAGCAAGAATCGTAAACCCTGCCCGCATCGATGCAAACCGCTTCCTTGAAGCAACCGTTTTCATTATAATCTGCCATATAATAGCCTCCTAATTAATTCTTTACTACATAATATGGCAAATGTATAAAAATGTTAAAAAAGGTGCTTGTACAAAGTACAAACACCCTTTTTTCTTTATATTTTTTTAATTGCGCGTTTAAGAATTGTGGCAAGCGGTAAAATCATTGTACCTGCAATTATATTGCTGACGCCGTGTATTGCATCAAAGGGAATACCGGATATTATCCAGGCAACAGTCCCTTTGAAATCAAGACCGAACATAAGCGCTTGCGCAGGGGCATAAAGCACACCGTATAAAAATCCGTGAAGACCGCATACTGCCATATAAACGGGAACTGCAATTTTTTTAGGCATATTTCGGGGCAAAAGCATAACTGCACCCCAAAGCACAGTCCATATGTAAAGATACGGAATCCACCAAGGATTAAAACCGCCATATATACCTGCTAAAAAAACAAATATGTATATAGGTATAAGTGCTTTAATTCTGAATACAATCGTGTAGGTAACAATGAACATACCCAAAAGATGCATATTAGGTAGCAGGTCCATCGCTATTTTGGAGGTGAACATTATTATAGCTAAAAGCGGATAGAGGGCTACCTCCCAAAGCTTCAGCTTCATTATTTTTCCACCTTGAAGCTATATTCTGCGCCTGCCGTAATTTCAGTTTGATCGGCACTCTTTGAAGCGTATGCGCCATCTACGTAAAATGACCAATACGTGCCATCAGTATCGTAATCGGCAGTAATACCATTAACCTTTTTGATGTAAAGTCCGTACGGACCGTCATCACCTTCGATAACACCAAGCTTTAATAGCGCCGCGCCAACGGTTTTTTCATCGGTACTAACGTTATATTTTTGTTCGTTACCCTCACCGTCTGTAATGGAAAGTGAAAATTTGGTGGCACCTTCACCAATCTCCTTTACGGTACCGGTAACCGTAAGTGTCGAGGCAGAGGATGCATCGTCCTTCGTTTCGTTGCAAGCTGTCATACAAAGTGCCATAGCCGCAATAAGCACAAGAATAACTGCCGACAACGAAAAAGTTCTTAAAGTCTTTTTCGTTTTCATAAGTTTTTCTCCTTAAAATATATTAAGACCGTTTCGGAGCTCGCGAAACCTTCGGTCCTTATGGACACGGTCTTCCGACTTGGCGCAAAGCACCGACCTTCTCGGATTTCTCCAATGGCGTTCATCCGCTGCGGCGCGGATATACAGTGCTCTTGGGCGCGTCACGGCGACGTGCTCGTTCAGGAATTTAACCTGATTCCCGTTTGTCCAAGGGAAAGTATAGCACAAATTAAGTTAAATATCAATCGTAAAAAAAGACAATCTTTTACGATAAATAGATAATATCATAAAAGACTGTCGGTATCTTATTCACCTTGTGAAAGCTTATTTAAAATTTCCTTTGATGCTTCATAATAATTGGCGGCACCTTTATCCTTGTCAATCATAGTACCCGAAACATTACGGCAGGAAATCTGAAGTCCCGTCGGCAGTGTGAACAAATCCTCACCGTCACATTCTTTGTAGAAATCCTCGCCAAGCGGTAGCGGTTCGCCCTCAAAAAGCTTGGTATCATCTGAAATCTGCGACAAATACTCATAAGATTTAGCGTCGGTGATATAAAGCAAAGCGCTTGCATCGGTTGATAAAATTGCCTGTAGCTTTGTGTTGCAGGTATAAATGTACTGCTTATCGGTCGAATCCTCGGTATAAGAGCAGTTAACCACGTTAACAAGCGTTTCACCGTCACCGTTAACATCCTTGCACCTTTTTGATAGATAATCTGCTATCAGCTTGCAATCATCATCACCTAAAATGTTATATGAATAAACTACCGTGCTTAAATCGTACTTGGGTCTTGAAGCACACTGCGTTACACAAACCGCAACAATAATTGCAATTGCAATCACACCCAAAATATACCATTTATCGTGGAACCAGATATTTTTAAGCTTATCCATTGGTGTTTTAAGCTCTATTGCAATTTCACTCGGTTTAGGACCCGCATCCAATTCACCCTGCTGCATACGCTTAAGCGCTAAAAAATCCTCGCGCGCTTTCCTTTGTTGAGCAAGTGTTTCATTTATTTTTTTATCTGCCATATTAATCACCCACTATGCGCATAATTATATCATACATAAAATACATAATCAAGGATGCAAATTGTAAACTTTTTAATAAATTGGTATTGGCAAAATCAAAAAGTGTAGTATAATTATCTTGGTGATAAATATGAAACTGTTATTAAGCGCCATTACTAAATTTGTGTTTGGTATAATTCTTGTGGGCGCATTAGTATTTTTGCCCGCGGGTACATTTGACTTTATGGGCGGTTGGCTTTTTATGATGCTGCTTTTTATACCTATTCTTATTGTTGGTATATTCCTTTTTATAAAGTCGCCCAAGCTTCTTGAAAAACGGCTTGACGGCAAAGAAAAGGAAAGCACGCAAAAGGGTGTAGTAGCGTTGTCGGGACTAATGTTTTTAAGCGGGTTTACAGTAGCAGGGCTTGACTTTCGTTTCGGTTGGTCAAGTGTGCCAAGAATGGTTACAGTTATTGCTTCTGTGCTCTTTTTGGTGTCCTACGCAATATATGCCGAGGTAATGCGTGAAAATGCTTATCTGTCCCGTAAAATTGAGGTGCAGGAGGGCCAGACCGTTGTATCAACGGGACTTTACGGCATTGTGCGCCATCCAATGTATGCGGCAACCGTGCTTATGTTTTGTACGTTTCCGTTTATTTTAGGCTCGTTTGCGGCGTGTCCGATATTTTTTACATACCCGTTTATAATTGCTATTCGCATAAAGGATGAAGAAAAACTTTTAAATAAAGAGCTTGCTGGCTATACCGACTATAAGCAAAGGGTTAAATACAGATTGATACCGTTTGTATGGTGAAAAAATCCTCCTCATATGAGGGGGATTTTTGCTATGGGTATATACGTTTATAAACAACAGATAATACCATAATGGTAGGAGGTTGTGTTATGAACTCAATTTGGGTAGATGATATCAAGCGTATACGGTTTGAACCGCTAAAGCAAAACAAAAGTACCGACGTTTTAATTATCGGAGGGGGAATAGCGGGGATTTTATGCGCCTATAAGCTAAAGCAAAAGGGGATAGACTGCATTTTGGTAGAGGCGGATCAAATCTGCGGCGGTATCACCAAAAATACGACGGCTAAAATCACTTTTGCTCACGGTCTTATTTACGATAAAATAATAAATAAATACGGTGAACACATAGCAAGGCTTTATTTAGAGGCGCAAATTGATGCATGTGAAGAATATAACGCCCTTTGTCAAAATATCGAATGTAATTACGAAAAAAAGAATTCTTATGTGTATTCACTTCAGAGTATAGAGAGAATAGAAAACGAAATTTCCGCACTTAAAAGACTTGGAATAGATGCAAAAATGACTAACACACTTGGGTTACCGTTTAAGGTTGCGGGTGCAGTATGCGTACAAAATCAAGCGCAGTTTCATCCGCTTAAATTTCTGCTTTCGTTATCAAGGGATTTGCCGATATACGAAAACACCAAGATAATAGAGCTGATGCCGAATAAAGCAATAACACAATACGGTGAAATCACCTATAAAAAGGCAATAATTACAACCCACTTTCCTATACTCAATAAGCACGGCGGGTATTTTCTTAAGATGTATCAGCACCGATCTTACGTGTTGGCGCTTTCAACTGCTTCCAAAGTAGAAGGAATGTACGTAGATGAATCGGATAAGGGACTTTCTTTTCGTACCTTCGGTGAACTGTTATTGCTTGGCGGCGGAGGTCACCGTACGGGTAAATCGGGTGGCAGTTACGGTGAGCTTGAAAATTTTGCAAAAAAATACTACCCACAAGCAAAAATTGTGGGCAGATGGGCAACACAGGACTGTATGACACTTGACAAAATCGCGTATATCGGTCAGTATTCCAAAAGCACGCCCGACTTACTTGTAGCAACGGGCTTTAATAAGTGGGGTATGAGTACCGCCCTTGCCGCCGCAAATATACTTTGTGATTTGGTGCAGGGAAATAACAATAAGTACGAAAAGGTCTTTTTGCCCTCACGCAGTATCCTGCATTCGCAACTGATAGTAAATGCTTTTGAAACAACAGTATCTATGCTAACACCTACGGCACCGCGTTGTCCGCATCTTGGCTGCGCTTTAAAGTATAACTATGCCGAGCATTCCTGGGATTGCCCATGCCACGGCTCCCGTTTTACTGAAAAAGGTGAGCTGATTGACAACCCCGCAACTGATGATAAAATGTTATAAAATCCTAACCATCGGTAAACCAATGCTAAAAGAGTAACCCGTTTTTTATTGAAAAACAAAAACCTGTATGATATAATCGATATATAAATGGAATATGTATTACTTTGCAATAAAGGGGAGTATTATAGTGGCAAAGGATAAAAGATTTGAAAGAGTATATTCACAGGGAATGGGCACTATGGAAATTTGGGTTGATAAGGAAACGGGTGTTAACTATATCTACCGCCAGAGCGGTTATTCGGGCGGTATGACAGTATTGCTCGATAAGGACGGTAAGCCCGTTGTTACTGCTATAGTAGAATAGTTCTACAATTTAAATTAAAGTAATATAACGGTCATAAAATCATACCCCGAGTAAGAAACCGATTTCTTACTTGGGGTATTTTTTGTTTAAATGAAAAAATTCTTTTAAATTTTAGTTAATATATTTTTTGAGCAAATTTATAATTTGGGTTTTATCAGTGGCTCCGCTATCACTCACAATTTTTTTGATACGGTATTTAATTCCGCCTACCGTTAAAAAACAGTCCTCTGCAATTTGTTCGGTTGTTTTCCCAAAAAGTAGTCCGTCGATTATTTTGCGTTCTACGTCATCATTGCTTTGCAAAAGCTTATCAACTATGAGCATCTCACTAAGCTCCGTAATGTACTCACAAAGGTTGTGGGCAGTATCAAGCAAGTTTGCCTTGCCTGCAAAACTATACACCCTCCAACTGTGGTCGGGTTGTTCGCTTTGCCTTTTTGAAGAATGCTTATCGTACCCGAGAGTGAACGAAGCCTCAATGGCCGTCATACTCTGTACGAAAAGACTTCGTTTTTTTGACATATCGTGTCACTCCTTTCGTATAATTCCCTATCCGCATTGTCGATTTCGTGTCCGAAATCGTTAATGCGAATAGGTACGATGCTATTTTTGTTCAGACGAAGACGAGAGAGCCCCCTCGCCAAAGGTACGACAGAACACTTTCTGTCATTCCAAAGCCGATACATTATCGGCAAGTCAACCAACCCTACATAGCATACTCGGGTTAAGATTGACGGTACCGCCGTTTTTTCGTTTGGACATTTCCATAGTTTCGTAAAAACGGTGATACAGAGTTGACCACACTTGGTCGGGTTTCTTTTGTAATTCCACCTTCATTTATTTTTCCTTATGTGTGTATGGTTTGTAATTCCTCCTTCTTAAATTAAAAGTATTGTAATTAGAATCTATTCAATTAATTTTTTTATTTCAAGTAATCATCTTTACTCTTTAAACAATCAAGAGGATTCTTTACTCTTTTCTTAATCTTGATAACTCTCAATAACTCTATGTTTAAGATAAAGACTCATGATGCTTATATAATCATGAAGATTTATAAAGAGTCTTATATAAAAGAAAAAGAGTCATAAAGATTCTATAAGAATCGTTATAACTCATGAAGATTGCGGAAATATTGAAATTTTGAATAATTTATGGTATAATGCAGTCAATTCGATAAACTTGAATTTGGTCGAATAGATGAGAATTTGAATTTGGAGGTTAAAAATGAAGTGTCCGTTTTGTGAAAAAGAAATGAGAAAGGGTATTTTGTCTAGCAATGATAGATGTAAAATATTCTGGGAACCAGAAAATGAAAAGCTTGGTATAATGGATAGAATGTTTGGAAAGGGTATAGTTGAAGCAGATTATTCATTAGCAAAGTTTAAAATACAAGCAGATTATTGTGAAGCTTGCAAAAAAATGATATTTAGTACAAACATATCTAACTAACCAATTCCAATTTGTAGGTCTGTTTGATAAGAATATGCAAAAAACACCCTATGACTTTTTGACGGTCATAGGGTGTCTTCATTTTTTCATTTGTCGTAAATGTGTCGTAAATCGGTTTTGATAGGGTTTCAAAAACCCTGTAATACCGCTATTTTACGGCATTTTCTTAATCAAGAGGCTTCATTGTGGGGAAGAGGATAACTTCGCGGATAGAATCAGAATTTGTAAGCAACATAACTGCTCTGTCAATACCGATACCCATACCCCCTGTGGGGGGCATACCGTATTCCATAGCGGTAAGGAAATCCTCGTCAAGCATCTCTGCCTCATCATCGCCACGCTCACGAAGCTCTAACTGCTTTAAGAAGCGCTCACGCTGAACAATTGGGTCGTTAAGCTCTGAATATGCATTTGCAAGCTCGCTATGGCAAACGAAAAGCTCAAAACGTTCGGTAAGTCTCGGATCCTCGGGAGATGCCTTTGTAAGAGGAGAAACCTCAACAGGATACATTGTGATAAAGGTAGGCTGTATAAGCTTTTCTTCAACACGCTGGTCAAAGCAAGCGTAGAGCGCATTTCCCCAGGTCTTGTCGGCAGTATCGGCAAGCTCAACACCGATGCTTTCTGCCGCCTTTACGGCTTCCGCGTCATCGGTAATAGCGCCAAAGTCAATACCGGCATATTCCTTAACGGCATCAACCATCGTAAGACGGCGCCAACCGGGTGTAAGGTCGATTTTCTCACCAAGCCATTCAACCTCATAGCTGCCTAAAATCTCTTTAGCGGCGCCCGAAATAATACCCTCGGCAATATCCATCATATCGTGGAAATCCGCATAGGACTGATAAAGCTCAACCGTAGTAAATTCGGGGTTGTGCTTGGGGTCCATACCTTCGTTGCGGAAGATTCTGCCGATTTCATATACGCGCTCCATACCGCCAACGATAAGGCGTTTTAAGGGGAGCTCGGTAGCTATACGCATATACATAGGAATATTAAGTGTGTTGTGGTGTGTAACAAAGGGTCTTGCTGCTGCACCGCCAACAATGGTGTTAAGTACGGGAGTTTCAACCTCAATATAGTTCATATCGTCAAGATACTTGCGCATAAACTTAATGAACTGTGAGCGAACGATGAAGTTGCGCTTAACGTTGGGATTCATTATAAGGTCAACGTAGCGTTGACGGAAACGTAAATCATTGTTGGTAAGTCCGTGAAATTTTTCGGGGAGGGGAAGAAGTGATTTAGCCAACATCTCAATATGCTTGGCGTGAACTGAAATCTCACCCGTTCTTGTGGTGAAAACAAAGCCCTTAACACCAACGATATCACCGATATCCCACTTTTTGAAAGCAGCATAGGTTTCTTCGCCAACATCATCACGGGATACATAAAGCTGAATGTCACCCTCACCGTCGCGGAGAGTAACGAAGCTTGCCTTGCCCATAATACGTCTTGCAACGATACGGCCTGCAATGCTTACGTCCTTGTTTTCATAGCTTTCATAGTCGCCCTTGATTTGCATAGAATGTGCATCAACATCATATTTGGTTTTAACAAATGGGTCGTTACCGCCCTCGCGCATAGCCGAGAGCTTGTCACGCCTTACCTGCAAAATTTCACTTAAATCCTGCTGCGGAGCATTATTGTTATTTTCGCTCATTTATAACATCCTTTCGTTCTGCACTTACTTAAAAAACGGGGTAGCTGATGCCACCCCATAAAATTTACTTGGAAATACCTAATACCTTAAGCTTGATTTCACCTGCGGGGGCTTCTACAATTACCTCATCGCCAACCTTGCGGCCAAGAAGTGCCTTGCCAACGGGTGATTCATCCGAAATCTTGTTATTTCTGGGGTCGGCTTCCTGTGAGCCAACGATATAGTATTCTAATTCTTCATCAAATTCCTCATCGTAAACCTTAATCTTAAGGCCTACCATTACGGTTTTTGCGGCGCCCTTAACACCTGAAATGATTTCAACGTTTTTGAGCATAGCTTCGATTTCAACGATACGAGCCTCAATTTTAGCCTGCTCGTTTTTAGCTTCATCATATTCGCTGTTTTCGGAAAGGTCACCGTATCCGCGTGCTACCTTGATTTTCTCGGCAATGTCCGCACGGCCAACCGTTTTAAGATTCTCAAGCTCATCCTGAAGCTTTTTAAGACCATCGGGAGTTATTTTAAATGCCTTAGCCAATTAAAAGACCACCTTTTTATTATTATTCGCCTTAAAATAGGGAAATGCCAACAATTAAATCTAATTATATTATTTTTAATGCACAATGTCAAGGATAAAATGCTAATAAAGTCAAACTGTATACAATATAGGTTAAATCACTTGACAATAAGCACCAAATAATTATATACTAATGGGTGTTAAAAAATACCTTTTTCATTAAAATATATAGAGGTAAAATTATGAAATTTCTAATCAGAATACGCAAAACCTTTATGCTTTGCGTTAAAATAATGATTGTAAGCGCGATAACTGTGGGTTTTATTCATACGTGGATTTCAAACTATGTTGAATCGCTATTCAGTAACCGCGGTAACTATGTTGTTATTTTGGCATACGTGTTGATTTTCACAACGCTTTGTAAGCTTTACGGCGCATTTAATATCGGCGTTTATCGGATACACGAAATTATATACAGCTTTTCACTGTCTATTGTTTTCACAAATATAGTAATGTATATGATTTTGTCATTGATAGCGCGTCAAATGGTAGCGGTATCACCGCTTGCTTTGGGCACCTTGATTCAGATACTGATGGTGTCACTCTGTTCGGTTTGCGCAAATACCATTTACTTTAAACTGCATCCCGCACGCCGTGTTGTTGCCGTTTTCGGTGATGATATTACGGGATTCCAGCTTATAAAAAAGATGAGTTGTCTGCCCGAACGCTTTATCATAGAGTGCGGTATTAATGCCGAGCATACCGATATGGAGCAAATAAAACCACAAATCGATAAATATGATGCCGTTGTTATTTGCGGTATTGATAAAAACGTTCAGAAAAAAATTATTTCATATTGCTATGCGCACGAAAAGCGTACGTATCTGTTGCCCGATATTACAGATATCATAATCAATAACAGCTATAGCGTACAAATTAGTGATAGTCCCGTAATTGTAAGCCGCAACCGCGGCCTTACACCTGACCAGCTTGCCGCAAAGCGTTTGCTTGATATAGTTATTTCGGCAATCGGACTTATTGTTGCATCACCCTTTATGCTTTTTTGTGCTATTGCAATTAAACTTGATGACGGCGGTCCCATATTCTTTAAGCAGAACCGAATCACTAAAAACGGAAAGATTTTTAATATTTTAAAATTCCGTTCTATGATTGTGGATGCCGATAAAGACGGCGGCAAAAAGGCAGAAAATAACGATAGCCGTATTACCCGTGTCGGCAAGATTATCCGCGCATGCCGTGTGGACGAACTGCCGCAGCTTATCAACGTTCTTCGCGGCGATATGTCTATAGTAGGTCCCAGACCTGAGCGTATCGAGAACGTTTATGAATATTCTCAGCGTTTTCCGGAATTTGAGCTTCGCCATAGGGTAAAGGCGGGTCTTACGGGCTTTGCACAGTTGTACGGCAAGTATAATACGACACCTGAGGATAAGCTTTATATGGACCTTATGTATATTGAAACATATTCACTTCTTACCGATATAAAACTGATTATTCTTACGATTAAGGTACTGTTTATGAAGGAAAGCACCGAAGGCTTTGATGCAAGCGCTAACGCTAACGTAAGGGCATCTAATTCTTTGAAGGAGGAAAAATAATATGGACTTTAATGCAACACTCGTAGTAATGGCGGCAGGTATGGGTAGCCGTTTCGGCGGACTCAAGCAGATTGAGCCCGTAGGTCCCGGCGGTCAGGCTATACTTGATTTTTCCGTTTACGATGCCAAGGCGGCAGGCTTCAATAAGGTTGTATTTATCATAAAGCAGGAAATTGAAAAGGACTTTAAGGAAATTGTCGGTAAAAGAATTGAAAAGATGATAGACGTAGAGTACGCTTTTCAGGAAACCTATAAGCTGCCCGAAGGCTATACTTGTCCTGCAGACCGCACAAAGCCGTGGGGAACGGGTCACGCGGTTTACTGTTGCCGTGATATAGTTAATGAGCCGTTTGCCGTTATAAACGCCGATGATTATTACGGTAAATCTGCTTTTAAGCAAATATACGATTTTCTTAAAAAAGGTACGGGAGAGTACTGTATGGTGGGATTCCGCCTTGCAAATACACTTACCGAAAACGGTAGCGTTTCACGCGGCGTATGCACCGTAAAGGATGGCGCGCTTACCGATGTTACCGAGCGCACCAAGATAATCGACTGCAAGTATACAGAGGATGGTGAAAAATGGATACCTCTTGCCCCCGATACCATCGTTTCGATGAATATGTGGGGCTTTACCCCCGATATATTTGAAAAAATTGGCAAGGACTTTGTAAGCTTCCTTGATGAGAAATTAGAGGTGCCTAAATCTGAATTTTATCTGCCAAGCGTTGTGTCGGGCGTTATTGAGCGCGGTGAAAAGCGTGTAGAGGTGCTCGTTGCCGAGGATAAGTGGTACGGAGTTACATATAAAGAGGATAAACAGGGCGTAGTTGATGCAATCCGCGCAAAATTCGATAACGGCGAATATGCGGGAATTTAGATAATCATTTAAT
>JAXJYT010000148.1:0-17104 GCA_036306845.1 Acutalibacteraceae bacterium
AGCGCTATTTCTGCAGGCTATTATATATTAAAGGCATGGGTTAAGGGCGATAACACCGCTTCAGAACTGGCTGTTAAGTGCACATCAAGCGCAACGGGTAACGGTGAAATAACCTATACGCAAAGCATATCCGCAAGCAACGATTGGATACTTGTAACGCTTGATAACATATATCTCACCGATGGCGCCGCAAACCTCGCAAATTACGGCGGTATCACCGCAGGCCCTGCAATAAGGGTGAACATCAAAGCAGCTTCGGGAGCTACTGCTGATACAGAACTTTATATTGATGATATCTCTCTTACCAAGGTTCAGTAAAAATTAAAAACCGTAGGGGGCGGGGCCAAGGCCCCGCCAATACGGCAACATCAAAATAAATGAAAATGTTATTTGACTGTAGGGTTGATTCACGAATCAACCGCAAAAATAAACGGGCGATTCGTGAATAGCCCCTACGATGTATCAATATTATTTTGTTAATTGTGCATTGCTTTAATTCGTTATCCTTGGTGCCGATGGGTGTCGGCACAGCAAATAAATAGAATATATTTAAAAAAAGGAGAAATGAACAAAATGAAAAAAGCGAAAAAAATTCTGTCGCTGGTGCTGGTAGCCGCGCTCGTTGTAAGTGTTTGCCTTATGGGCGGAATCTTAAACGCTTCAGCCGCAGCTACGGTTATCGATGAAGGCAATCTGCTGCTAAACGGCAGCTTTGAAACGGCGAGCACTATTTGGAACAACAATATTTCCAAAGGTGGTCGCGATGGTTTTACAGGTGGGAAAATAGTAAACGGTCAGGATAATGCCGTTCTTGATTATTGGCGTGGTTATGGTCACTATTATGAAGAAAATAAAGTTACTCTTGAAGATAGAGTAATATATATTGATCATACCGATGATGCTTATTCTGGTAGCCTTGCATTAAAGTTTTATAACAGCGGTTACACGGGCGACTATCAAAGCGAAACTGTAATATATCCTAACGGATACACAAAGGTAGCAGAGGATTTTGCTACAGGTAATTATCGTCTTAGCTTTATGGTAAAGGGTACAAATACCGCTTCAAGCGTAACTGTTGTTGATGCAAGCGGAAAAGAGCACACGGTTGAGCTTGATGCCGCCGAGGGTTATAATGATGCAACCTATAGCATGGTTGTTGTTGATAATCTTTCCGGTATTGCTACAACCACACAAAATAACAAAACGGTTCTTAATATTAAAATTAGAATTAAGTCAGAGAAAAACCAAGCCACTGAAATTTATATTGATGATGCAAGATTAGAGGAAGTTCCGGTTGTGGTTGACCCTAATTTAATTATTGACGGTGGATTTGAAACACCGACTCCCGAAGGCGCACCAACAGATATACTGTTAAAAACAGGTTCGAATAGTCAAACCAATTCATTATCGGATACAAACGGTTATTGGGCACATAGTTCTTGGGCAAAGGCTGATGTAACAAAAACACGTACAATTGATAGCCATAGCGGAAACTATGCTTTAAGATTTGATCTTTTAACACAAAAGAATTCCACCGCTAATGAGTGTTTTTACGTAAGACCTAACAATGTTTCGTCTGATAAATTTGAGACAGGTACATATACCTTTAGCTGTTGGGTAAAAGGCGATAGAATAAATAAGGGTGCATATATCGCATTCGGTGATAGTAAAGCGTATATTCCCTCCGCTGCTGCGAACGGATGGGTTAAGATATCGGTAGAAAACATCAAGCTTAGTAGCATTGATGACCTTGGTTATGCAGGCAGCACATCAGGCGGAGACAATGTAACCCGATATAGCAATTTGCAGTTTGTATTTTCACACACAAAAAGCGAAGCAAGCGGTACATATTTAATTGTTGATGATTTCCGCCTTGAAAAGATAGAAGAAACTAAGGAAATATTAAAAAACACAAGCTTTGAAGAGTTTACCGATAATGACCCATCCTATACAGATTTAAAGAGAGGTCAAACAAATCCGTTTGCAACTAATTGGTATGGTTGTGAGCATTGGATAACCGGTGATAATGACCCAACTAAGGTTGTAGTTAGTCATCCTACCGATGCGCACAGCGGTACATATTCGCTCAAATTCACAATGCCTGCAAATTGTCCGAGTTTCCGTGTAATCACAAATGAGATTAACGGCAATGTTACAGAGCTTTCGGGTGCATATACGCTTTCATTCTGGGTAAAGGGTAATAATCCCGGCCTTAAATTATATGAAAGATATTATGATTCCACGCAATCCAAAAATGTTAATGTGGAACTTAAAACATTCACCGTTACAAGCGAATGGACACAGGTTACATGCTTAATACCCGATATAAAATACTATACACATAATTATAGTAATAATTCTACTGCCAACAACAAGGATACGTTAGGCTTGTTTATTTGGATGAAAGGTACATCCAATGATAGTGAAATCTATATTGATGACATTTCCCTTATGCCTGCTGACACCATCGACGATGTTAAGGGTCAGATTATGGGTATTAAGCAGCCCGCAGTTGGTGCTACAGAGCTCGAATTGCCCGTATTAGATACCAACAACGATGCAATAACCGTTTCTATCGCGGAAAGCTCTGATGAGAATGTTATCGCGCTTGACGGTACAATTACCACACCTAAAACCAAAAAGGTAGTTGATATAACCCTTAAGGTTACCGATGGTACAAACGAGGTTATTTTGGATCCTATCGGCGTTCTTGTTCAGGGTGAGCTCGATGGTGTTACAGAGGGAGAAATGGCAGAAGCTATTAGAGGGCTTGATGTAAAGGCTGAAACCGCTGCCGCTGATATTGAGCAGATAGAATATTGGCTTGAGTATCGAGGCGGTATGGTGACAAAAGATAACAAAAACCTTTTTGCGCAAAAGAAGCTTGTGTTCGAGTTTGATAAGTCAGGCGACACCGTTCTTGATAAGGACGATATTGTAGCCGTTCGCGAGGAACTTTTAGGCGAAAACACCAAGGATTACACTATCCGCGACCTCGTAAAGACCTTTAATAAGGTTGTTGAGTACAATTCTTTTGCACAGTAAAAAACAAATGTCATTCTGAGCGAAAGCTCAGAATGACATAGCGCATTTCAACACTTTAAAACAGTGTTTTTTGGATGGCGGCGCCAATGGCACAAAAAATGTGAAACATATGACAATAAGACACATATTCCCGCAGTGCCGCCACCCGATATTTTTAAAAATAATATGAATCTATATTGAATCATTTCATTGTGCATTATGCATTGTGAATTATGCATTTGCAAAAAGGTGTGAAAACATGAGATACGAGCACAAAAATCTTGAAAGCAGACGCGTTGGTGTAGAACCGCCGCGTGCTTACTATATTCCGTTTGGATATGAACCCACCGCCGATAACGTGCGCGAGGACAGTGACCGTTTTCAGTTGCTTTCGGGCAAGGAGTGGGAATTTACATACTATAATTCATACGAAGAAATCCCCGAGGATTTCTTGTCGCTTTCGGGCGATACCACCATACCTGTACCTGCTTGTTGGCAGATGCACGGCTTTGACACGCCGCAGTATACAAATGTAAAATATCCGTACCCCATTGATGCGCCGCGTGTTCCGCGAAAGAATCCCACGGGTATTTACTATCTTGATTTTAAATTTGAAAAAAATCAGCAGACCACACGCACCTACCTTAGCTTTGAGGGTGTCGACAGCTGCTGTTATATATATTTAAACGGCGAGTTTGTGGGCTACCACGAGGTTTCTCATATGACCGCTGAATACGATGTTACCAATTATTTAAAGGAAAATAACCGCCTTTGCGCCGTGGTTACCAAATGGTGCACGGGCAGCTACCTTGAGGACCAGGATAAATGGCGCCTTTCGGGCATTTTCCGCGATGTTTATCTGCTTTCGCGTCCCGAGAGTCACCTGCGCGATTTCTTTATTAAAACCAATTCCAAAGGTCTTTGCGATATAGAGCTTGACGGTAGTGAGGGATTAGAGGTCAAGGCCTCGCTTTATGCGCCTGACGGCACGTTGTCTGCAAGCGGCAGTGCCCTTTGCGGTGAGAAAATCACCCTCGAGGTAGAAAACGCACTGCTTTGGAACGCTGAGACACCTAATCTTTATAATCTTATATTAGAGGCGTCGGGCGAATATATTCCGCAAGCGGTAGGCTTTAGAGAGATCTCTATTATAGACGGTGTTTTCCGTCTTAACGGAGCAAAGGTTAAAATCTGCGGTGTAAACCGCCACGACTTTTCTGCGCGCACAGGATATGTGTGTACAGTAGAGGAAATGACCGCTGACCTCAGGCTTATGAAACGCCACAATGTTAATGCGGTGAGAACATCGCATTATCCCAATGACCCGCGTTTTTATGAGCTTTGTGACCGAATGGGACTTTATGTTCTTGACGAGGCGGATATCGAGAGCCACGGCTTTGGCGGTGGAGATAAAACACTTGCCAATCTCCCAGAGTGGGAGCACGCCTTCCGTGAGCGTGTGGCGCTTATGATAGAGCGCGATAAGAACCACCCGTCTATTATAGGTTGGTCAATGGGTAACGAGGCCTTCTGGGGCAAGGCTTTTGCCAACGCTCTTCGCGATACCAAGTGCCGCGACAGCAGCCGCTTTACCCACTATGAGCAACAGCCTACCAATTATAACAATTATATATTCTCAAACCACGTTGATGTGGTAAGCCGTATGTATCCAACCCCCGAATGGTGCGAGAATTACTGTGTAAAGGATTTTGATAACAGACCACTTCTCCTTTGTGAATACTGCCACGCTATGGGTAACGGCCCCGGCGACCTCGAGGATTACTGGCGCAGTATCAGAAAATACGATAATTTTATGGGCGGTTTTGTGTGGGAATGGTTTAACCACGGCCTATATGCGGGCGATACCGAAAACGGCAGACCTAAATATGTTTACGGCGGCGATTTCGGTGAAATCCGCCACGATGGCAACTTCTGCTGTGACGGTCTTGTATCCCCCGAAAAGAAACCGATGCCGGGTCTCTTAGAGCTTAAAAGCGTAGGACAACCCGTAGATGTTCGCGTGATAGACGGCGAAAACGGCCTTTTCGAGATAGAAAACCGCTTTAGCTTCGCACCGCTCAATGTGCTTTCGGGCAGATATGAGGTAACCGCAGGGGGCAGAATGATAGCGGGCGGCTCACTTGATGATATCAATATTCCCGCGGGGCAAATACGCGAATGGAAGCTTGATATAAAGGTGCCCACAGAAAAGCTTTGCTATATAAGATTCATATTTGTAAGCCGCAACCTTAGCTTTGTGCCCGAGGGTGAGGAAGTAGCGAGCGTTCAGTTGTGCCTTAGAAACACACCTGTGCCTAAGGTAGATCTTGCCGAGGGTACCGCACCTCAAACCGAATGGAAGGGCGGCAATATAGAGATAAAAGGGCAGGATTTTAAATATCTGTTTGATGTTGATAACTGCGCATTCAGCAGTATAACGGCAAAGGGCAACGAGCTTCTGGCAACGCCTATGCAGTTTACTATTTGGCGCGCCGTTATTGATAATGACCGCTTTATTGTAAATGATTGGAAACGAATAGCACTTGAGCAGGCAAAGCTTTACGGTATAGATGCCGCTGTTAGCGAGGAAAACGGCACTACCGCTATAACGGCAGAGTTTATTATAGGCTCTGCGGGCTTTAGACCATATTTTGAGGGCGTTGCCAAGTGGATAATAGACTGCCGCGGCGCCATAAAGCTACAGCTTCACTGCAAAAAAGGCGCGGGAATAACCTTTGGCGAGAGTGACCATAACTGGCCGATACTCACCCCGTATGTACCGCGCTTCGGTATGAGCTTTGAGCTCGCGCGCCCCGCCCGCGAGGTTACATATTTTGGTATGGGGCCATCTGAAAGCTATGCCGATAAGCAACTTGCTAGCCATATGGGCATATTTAAAACCACTCCTAAAATGGAGTTCGTGGATTATATTAAGCCGCAGGCTAACGGCAACCACTACGGTGTTCGTTACTGTGAACTTGAGTGTGATGGCTTAACGCTTAAAATCAAAGGAGATGGTGCTCCGTTTGAATTCTCTGCGCTACCCTACAGCGATAAGGAGCTTGAAGCCGCAAATCACAACTTTGAGCTTGCCCCCTCGGATAAAACCGTGGTTACGGTGGACTATCGCCAAAGCGGCGTTGGCTCTAATTCCTGCGGCCCTAAGCCTCGCATGAGCGCACGGCTTATGGACGAGGAGTTTGATTGGAGCATTTGCTTTAATATAGAATCATAGAGGAAAATTTTATTATGAAAACAACAAAAATTGACCTTTGCAAAAATTGGCGACTGGCCACACTCACCCACGGTGAGCATAAGGATTACACATCATACCGTGAGCTTCAAGAGGACGGCGTGGAGATTATCCCGGCATCGGTGCCGAGCACCGTTGAGCTCGATTTGAAAGCGGCGGGAAAAATCACCAAGGATTTGTTTTTTGGTACAAATTCGTGGGAGATTAACGCCTATACCCAGATGCTGCATTGCTATTATTTCACCACCTTTAATACAGATAGAGTAAGCGGCTCGCCCCGCCTTGTGTTTGAGGGGCTAGATTGCTATGCCGATATCTATGTAAACGGCAAGCTTGCCGCAAGCGTGGATAATATGTTTATGATACATACGGTTGATATAAGCCGCTTGATTGCTATGGGTGAAAACGAGATTTTTATTCATATAAAGCCTGTTGTTGTTGAGGCTATGAAGTATGAGTATCCGTTTATGGTCTCGGCGGGCATAAACGCCTATGAACAGTTGTATGTAAGAAAGCCCGCGCATATGTTTGGTTGGGATATAACACCGCGTTATGTGTCGGCGGGTCTTTACCGTCCCGTATCGCTTGTGTATACTGATGGGGCCGAGGGTATAGAGGAATATTATCTCTGTACCGCCTCTGCCACTCGTGAAAAGGCAGTCTTTGAGTTTTATTATAAAACCAACTGTCTGCCCGCTGATAATATGACCCTTAAATTAGAGGGCGATTGCGGCGACAGTCATTTTGAAGAGGATATTCTCTTTAACTATCCTATTGGTCGAAGGAAGATTGTTTTCCACAACCCCAAGCTCTGGTGGCCAAGGAACTTTGGCGAGCAGAATCGTTACGATTTTAAAATAACCCTCTCACGCGACGGTGAGGTTATAGAGGAAAAGCGCTTTAAGCAAGGCATAGCCTCCATTAAGCTCGACTATGAGCCCACGATGGATAAGGATGGAAACGGCAAGTTCTGCTTTATCGTAAACGGTGAGCCGATATTTGTAAAGGGCGCAAACTGGGTGCCCGCAAGCCCGTTCCACAGTGAGGATAAGGCGCGCATCCCCCGTATGCTCGACCTCGCCTGCGAGCTTGAGTGCAACATGCTTCGTCTTTGGGGCGGAAATGTTTATGAGGATGACCTTTTCTATGAAATCTGCGAAGAAAAGGGAATTATGATATGGCAGGATTTCGGTATGGCGTGCGGCAAGCATCCTGTCGACTCAGAGTTCTGTGAGCGTATGCGAGAGGAGGCAACCCAGCAGGTAAAGCGCCTTCGCCACTATGCCTGCATAGCCCTATGGTCGGGCGATAACGAGGGCGACCTCCGTTGGAACCGTTGGGAGGGCATTCGTATGAATCCCAACGATAACATTATCACAAGAAAGCTTCTGCCCGAGGTTGTGATGCTCCACGATACTGCGCGTACCTATCTGCCGTCATCACCCTATATCAGTCGTGAGCTGCTTACCCAGAAGGCGGGCGAGGGCAAGGCAATGCCCGAGGTGCATTTCTATATCTGGGGTGAGTTCTATAAGGATGGCGCGAAGGGAGAGCGCAAAGCAAAATTTGCGAGCGAGTTTGGCAGTATATGTATGCCGTCTCCCGAGAGCGCTAAAAAGTATATCAGCCCCGAAAACCTGTTTACAGGCAGGGACGGCAACGACGAATGGGTAGTGCATAGCAGTGCAGGTGTATTTCGCAAGGGAATGAAATCCTTCCGCACGCGGGTACCCTTCCTATATGCTGAGAATTTGTTCGAGGGCGAGATAAACGATTATACCGACCTTGCTATGAAGAGTCAAATTGCCGCCTGCGAATCGGATAAGTTTTTCTTTGAATACTTCCGCTCACAGAAATGGGATAAAACGGGTATGCTCTGGTGGAATCTTATGGATGCGTGGCCGCAGCTATCCGATGCAGCGGTTGACTATTATTTTGATAAAAAGTTACACTACTACGGTCTTAAAGCATCAATGCAGAATGTCTGCCTTATGATGCGCGACCACTTTGGCGGTGAGGGCCATCCGCTTGTTGCCGTAAATGATACCCTAAAGGATGTAACAATCACATATAAGGCAACTGATGTGCGAAGCGGCGAGACGTTGCGGGCGGGTAACATAACAATCCCCGCAAACTCAAACATTGACCTTGCGATTATCCCTACGAGTGAGGATACACGCTTTATCCTGCTTGAGTGGTCAGGCGACTCTGAGGGCAAAAACCACTATCTCGACTATAATAAGGGGAAGCGCAAATTAGAACTTTGCGAGTATATGGAATATCTCGAGAAAACGGCTCTCTATACCGAGTGGGTAGAGAAAACTAAGAAATGGTAAAACAAAAACTGCAGATGCTATTGCATCTGCAGTTTTTGTATAGCTATATGTAATGATTGTAGTTAGTCGGAACGCTTTTGAGCGTTTCGACTAACTACAATCATTATGAACATACTTTTCAATAAACGAGGGTATACCCTCGACGGAGTTCAAATTGAAATCTATTCTCATTTCTTCTTTTATCCAACCGTTTAAGGATTCAATAATTGGGTTGTCTGTTGGAGTTCCTGCTCTTGAAATAAAGCGTATTATATTAAGGGTAGAAACTTGTCTCGTGTTAGTCCTACTACATTAAAAAAGAACCTAGCGTTAATTAACGCTAGGCCCAAAAAAGTTTTAGGTTTCAAAAAACCAGTTGATTTATTTGAATTTTCGTTATCTAAGTGTTGCACTTAGTTTGACAATTCATCTTATCCTATAAAACTGTTATCGTAGGTTACAACGCAAACGTAGGTCGGATTCTTTTGCTTTGCGGCTTCAGTTATCATTCTGTCAAGCTCGTTGGTACCAAGCTTAATGTCGGGCGGTACCACAACGTCAAATATAAGATTTGTGCGGGTATCCGATACGGGCGTCATACGAAAATCGTGAAGTGTAAGGCGCGTGTCAATATCCCTTATTACCTCGTTCATATGCTCGCGCGCGATGCAAACATCTTCACTGTTTACGTCTATCGGGTCCATATGAATCACAAGCTCAACACCCGTTTTTTCACCCACAAGCTTTTCGCAAATGTCGATTTGCTCGTGACATTTTACAATATTAACATCGTGTGGCACCTCAACGTGTACCGATGCGAACTGTCTGCCCGGACCGTAGTTATGCACGATAAGGTCATGAATGCCAATAAACCCTTCAAACGACATTATTCCGCTTTCTATATCTTTTATAAGCTGAACCTCGGGCGGTTTACCTAAAATCTCATCAATGGTGTCCTTTGCCGTGCTATAGCCCGCGTACAGTATAAAGAAGGAAACGCCCATTGCCATCAGGGCATCAAGATTAAAGGGCAGTTTTACGTACGTAGTAATAATTGCCGCTAACAGAATTGCCAAGGTCGAAATGCAATCGTTAAGGCTATCCTTTGCAGTAGCAAGTAATGCCGAGGAATCGGTAAGCTTGCTTAAATGCTTATTAAATATATAAAGCCAAAGCTTGATAAGAATAGAAGCGATAAGCGCTATTATTGAAATAATAGAATATGTAGGTGTAGCCTCACCGCCTATAAGTGATTTAACCGACGTGCCAAGCATCTCAAATCCCACTATAAGTATAAGCGCGGCTACAACGAAGGCTGACATATATTCCATTCTGCCGTGACCGAACGGGTGGTCGCGGTCGGCAGGCTTATTGGCAAGCTTAAAGCCAAGCATCGTAATAACCGAAGAGCCCATATCCGACAGATTGTTAAGACCGTCGGCGATGATCGAAATACTGTTTCCGATGAAGCCAACTGCGATTTTTATGGCGCAAAGCAGTATGTTGGCGCAAATACCTACAATACTGCCAAGCGTACCGTACCGTTCGCGGACGTCGCCGCACTTGGTGTCGCCGCCGTTCTTTATGAATAGTTTAATCAGAAGTTTTGTCATATTAAAGCTTACCGCCCTTGCTACCCTTTGAGCCAAAGGATACACCCGAAAGTATGTTGGTATCAATGGTAAAGGTAAGGTTTTCACGGTTTCTTTCCCTGCGGAATGCGATATCTACAAGGCGGTCTATCATATCGGTGTATTTAAGACCCGTTGCCTCCCATAAATAGAATGCAAGCGAGCCGGGAATGGTGTTAATTTCGTTAGCGTAAACGTTACCCGTCTGGGTATCAAGCAAATAGTCAATACGAACAACGCCGCTTGCACCGATTGCCTTAAACACCTTGCAGGAAAGCTCACGGATGTTGTTTGAAAGCTCTTCGCTTATATCGGCGGGAATTTTACGGCCGAGAGAAGCCATACCCTTCGAGGGACCCGACTGCTTACCGCCCATATACTTATCCTCGTAGGAAAGAATTTCATCGTTCATGAACGGCTCTTCGCAAACGCTTGCCTCACAATTATCGGCATCACCCAATACCGAGCAGTTGATTTCACGAAGGTTTTCAATTGCCTTTTCGGCAAGAATTTTATCTGAAAAAGAAACTGCAAGGCGGATAGCATCCTCAAGAGCTTCGGCATCCTTAACCTTGGTGATGCCAACACTTGAACCTAAGTTTATAGGCTTGATTATAAGCGGGAAACCAACCTTTTCGGTAATTTCTTTTATAATATTATCGTGATTTAATGCATATTCCCTTGAGCGGAAGCGTACGCAAGGTAGCACGGGCAGTCCTGCGGCAGAAAGCACATCTTTGAACACCGCCTTATCCATACCAACGGCGGCAGAAAGAATATCGCAACCAATGTAGGGAAGACCTAAATATTCAAGGTAACCCGCTATAGTGCCATCCTCACAGTTGGTGCCGTGTACGATTGGAAATGCAACATCAACCGCTACATCTTTTTTGCGGCGAAGCATTTTATTATCAAGATAATGCATAAATACGGTTTTACCGTCACGGATAAAGGTTACACGTTCGCAAGCCTTAAGAAGCGCGGGGATATCACGGAAGCCTTCAATTTCGAAAAGTGCGGCGCCCGTATACATCGTGCCATCCTTTGTAACGTAAATTGGTGTTACATCATACTTTTCACGGTTAATCGCACGCATAGCCTGAACGGCAGAGATAATCGAAACCTCGTGCTCGACCGAGCGGCAACCGAAAAATACAGCAATATTCGTTTTCATAAAAAACACCTCAATTAAGATAGTTATCGGGTAAATCGTTTTCAATAAGCAATACGCTATCCTTGCTTGCCATAGCGGAATAAATTCCCATTGCCTCGGCAAAGCTTGAGGCTACGTAAAGCTTATCGGTATTAAAATCGGTGGTGGCAATCGCATCACGCATCGGCTTTGAACGGTTTTTGCCTACAAGGATTATTGTATCACAGTATTTAGCACATTCAAGACCTAACGCATAATTGCATTCGTATTCGCGTGCGCCAAGCTCAATAAGACCGGGGGTGATTACAACCTTTTGCTTACCCTCAAAGCTGCCAAGCACCCTTACTGCTTCAAGACAACCCTCGGGGTTGGAGTTATATGCATCGTCTATCATAACAGAGCCGCAGACCGAAGGCTTTAACTCCAATCTGTGCTCAGTAGGCTTCAGAGAGGAAACTGCAAAGCGTATTTCCTCGGCGCTTACACCTAACAAGTGGGCAAGCGTTGCCGCCGCTAATATATCGGATACACTGTGAAGACCAAGCAAGCGTGTGTTAACGCCAATTTCTTCACCGTCAAGGCATAGTGTGAATGCCGAGCCTTCGGCGCTATAGGTAATATCCTTTGCGTAATAATCGGTACCCTCACCGAAATACAAAGCATCGGGCGCTAAGTCTTTGCGACTGCTGATACCCTTGCTTTCGATGTTGGCAAGGCATATACCGCCTTTAGTCTTTATAGCATCATACAACTCAAACTTCGTTTTGAATACGTTATCCTCACTCTTGAAGGTGTCAAGGTGTTGTGCACCGACCGAGGTGATGATTCCGTAGCTTGGATGCGCGATATCGCATATTTCTTTGATATCGCCGACCTTTTTAGCGCCCATTTCACAAATAAAAATTTGTGTGGAAGGCTTTATATCACCACGCACCGTACGGACAACACCCATAGGTGTATTGAAACTTTGCGGTGTGCAAACGGTGTTATATTTTTCACTTAAAATGCGGTTAAGTATAAATTTTGTAGTGGTTTTTCCGTAGCTGCCGGTAATACCGATGATGGTAAGATTTTTATGCTCTTTTAAAATACGCTTGGCATCGTTTACATACCAATTTGATACGGCGCGCTCTACGGGATAGGTAATAACCCAAGCGGTAATGGTAAGAAGCGGAGAAATGCAGGCAAGCATAACGCCAATCATAAAGCAAATCTCACCCGTAAGAGTTTGCGGAATTATTGCGAATACGGCTATCAGTGCGAAAAGTAATAATAGAGTTACTGCAAAAAGCCGCTTTACACGTGCGGTAAACACAAGCTTTTTAATAGATTTTTTTGAAGTTCTTACCGATAAAATGAACCGCGTTATCAAAAGGATTAAGATTAAAACGGCGGCTAAGAACATTTTTGTATTAAGATAACACCACGAAACCGCACAGTAAATTATACTGCACAAAGCCAATTCTATAGTATAGCTTTCCTTAACCCATTTTATATAGCGTGATGGGAAATAGGAATTTTGTTGTAGCATCTGAAACTGTCGGTAAAGCGAAAACACCGCCGAAACAGATAGCAGTATCATACATAAAACCGTAATGTAAGGCAAAAAAATCACTCCGTTAATTTAGACTAACTATTAAATTATAAAACTTTTAAGAATGGCGTGGGCTTCATAGGGGCGTTCGCAAAAACTGTAGTGCCCCGTACCCTTTATTACACAAAGTCCAGAATCAGAGATAAGACTTTCAATAATTTTAGCGTCACTAAGCGGTGTTGCTGTGTCATTTTCACCCCATATAAGAAGTGTCGGGCATTTTATGTTTGGAATAATATCGCGCAAATCGGTGTTGACAAGCGATACAAGCGTTTTGCGAAGCACCTCGGGCGCGGCGTTATAATCTGCCGAGCCGTAGTGTGCGCGCGCCTTGTTTAAAAGTCCTTCGGTTTTATTTTTCCAAAGCGGAACCGTGAGCGCGCCCTTTATTATTTTAAAGCTTTTAGCCCTCATCTTTTGTTTAAAGCTCTTTTTAGGAATAAGACCCGCCGCATCAAGTAAAACCATTTTAGGAATGTCAAAGGCATTGGTCGCCGCAAGCTTCAGTGCAACACGGCCGCCGTGTGAATGACCTATAAGAATAGGATTTTTAAGTCCCACCGCATCAATGAATTTCAAAACAAGGTCACAGTAATCGTCTAAATTCCAAGGATTTTCCATAGTCTGACTGTTACCGCAACCGGGGAAATTAAGCGCATAAAGTGTGCAACGGTCACCAAGGGCTGTCATAATACCTTTATATACGTCGAAACTCGAGCCCCAACCGTGCATCAGAAGCACGGGAATATCGCCTGTGCCCGCGCGGGTATATTCGATATTAAGACCATTTATGCAAACGTTCATATAGCCATAATCTCCCACTCTAAACATAATTATATTTATTATATCATATAACTTTCAAAAAAAGAAGTATTTTTTACATTTATATTGCGCAAAAAACGGGAAAAATAAAACGGGTGAAAAAAATGAATTCAAAAAAGTGTAAAAATATAAAGCTTGCGCTATCGGGAGTAGCCGTCGGCGCGGTAAACGGAATGTTTGGCGCAGGTGGCGGGATGCTTGCCGTACCGCTTCTTAAAAGGTTGGGACTTACACAACGCGAAGCGCACGCTAACGCCGTAGCGGTGATATTGCCCGTATCGGTACTTACTGTAGCTTTTTATCTTGCGCGTGGAAACGTGAATATAAGTGACAGTCTGCCTTTTATACCTACGGGATTGATAGGCGCGTACCTTGCAACACTTATAATAAAGCGAATATCTCCTATATGGCTTAAAAGGATATTTGGTGGGTTTATGATTTATGCAGGCGTACGCCTGCTGATTAAATGAATATCGCCGCCCTTTTAGCAGGGCTTTTATCAGGACTAATAGGCGGTATGGGCTTAGGCGGCGGCGCGGTGCTTATAATCTATCTTACGGTATTTAAAGATATGGAGCAGTTAAAAGCCCAAGGTATGAATTTACTGTTTTTTATTCCCATTGCGGCGCTTGCGGTACTGCTTTATGCAAGGCGCGGTGAAATAAATTGGAAAACGGTACTGCCGATAGCCGCAGGCGGATTTCTGGGCGCGCTTTTCGGCATATATTTAAGCGGAGCTCTTAGTGTAAAGCTTTTAGGAAAGCTATTTGGCGGATTTCTTATAATATTAGGATTCAAAGAAATATTTTCGCATTTTAAAAAAGGGGACTTGAAAGATAAGGGGTAGGATGCTATAATAAAAACGAATAAATGTTCGGGAGGCGCACTATGTCCAAAACACCTCTTACAGAAAAGCAGGAAAGCGTTTATAAATTTCTTGTTAAAAAGATGGGTAGCGGTATTCCCCCTACGGTACGTGAAATTTGCGATGCCACGGGAATAAAGTCTACCTCTACGGTTCACGCGATTTTAAGCGCGTTGGAGCAGGCGGGTTATATTTCCCGCGATGCCCGTTATTCGCGCGCCATCAGGATTGAGGGCGAGGGCGATGCCTCTATGGTGCCGCTTATCGGTCGCGTAACTGCGGGTCAACCAATTTTGGCGGTTGAGCAGATTGAAGATTATATTCCGTATCCTACCAAGGATGCCGAAGGGCTTTTTGCCTTAAAGGTTGTGGGTCTTTCGATGCGCGATGCGGGTATTCTTGACGGTGATATTGTAATCGCCGATAAAAACGCTCCCTGTAAAAACGGTGATATAATTATAGGTATGGATGGGGAAGAAGCTACTGTTAAACGCCTTCTTATAAAGGGCAGTCAAGTAATATTTATGCCCGAAAACCCCGATTTTTCACCAATTTACCCCGAGAAACCTTCCGTACTCGGAAAGGTTATCGGCTCTTTCCGTAGGTACTAGATATGCAGAAATACGTTGAAATTTTCACCGATGGCGCCTGCTCTGGCAATCCGGGTCCGGGTGGATGGGGCGTAGTACTCCGCTTCGGACCTCACGAAAAAGAACTTTCGGGCGGTGAAGCAAACACCACAAATAACCGTATGGAGCTTACGGCGGCGATTGAGGGTCTTTCGGCGCTCAAGGAAAGCTGTAACGTGTTGCTTGTGACCGATTCTAAATACGTTGCCGACGGCATTATGCAGGGTTGGGCAGAATCGTGGCGCAAAAACGGTTGGCGTAAGGCGGATAAAAAGCCTGCGCTTAACCCTGATCTTTGGGGGAAGCTGCTTGATTTGCTTGAAAAGCACACCGTTAATATTAAGTGGGTAAAGGGTCACGCGGGGCATCCCGAAAATGAGCGCTGCGACCAATTGGCAGTAGCCTTTTATAAAAAATTGCAAGAGGAAAAATCTTTATGAAAAGAAAAACACACTATTTAGCGGTATCGGCGCTTATTGCGGCGCTCTATGCGGGCAGTACATATATGATGGCTTTTTTCGGCTTATCCTACGGCCCCGTGCAGTTCCGTATATCAGAAGCGCTTACAATTCTGCCCGTATTTTGCCCTGCGGCAATAACGGGCCTTACGGTAGGATGTTTTATCGCAAATATTTTTTCATATAACCCCATTGATATGCTTTTTGGCACTGCCGCTACACTTATCGCATCACTTTTAAGCTATTGGTTAAGACGTGTTAAATGGTGGGATTTACCGGTGTTGGCGGCGCTTATGCCCGTGCTTGTAAACGGTATTATAGTGGGCTTTGAAATTGCCTTTTTCTTTACCGAGGGTGATGCCACGTTAAAAAGCTTCTTACTTTCGGGACTTTGGGTAGCTCTTGGTGAGCTTGCAGTTTGTTTAGGTTTGGGACTGCCCTTATATAAAGCAATAAGCAAAAATAAAAGCATACTTGAATTTATAAAGAATTAACGGTATTCTTCTTGCACGATAAAGTGTTTTATTGTATAATGTTAGAAATAGCAATAGGGGGCATATTATGAACTTTACACCTGTTGATAATTCGGGCAGAGTAGATGGCTACTGCCTTGTAAAAAGTGTTGAGCAAAAAACCTCTGCTAAAGGGGATACCTACCTTGATTTTACCTTGGGTGATGCTACGGGTGAAATCAACGGCAAGCTATGGCGCTACAATGTTGCCGAGCACGGTGAATATAAGAATAACGACATAGTGAAAATTCGCGGTACAATATCGCAGTATAACGGTGCCGACCAGCTTCGTATCGAGCGTATCCGCACCTGTAGTGAGCAGGACAATGTTCACCTTGAAGACCTTGTAAGAAGCAGCGGTTATTCATCTGAGCAGATGTTTGATGCGCTTATGGAAATTGCATCGGGTTTTTCGGATAATGATTTAAAGACGCTTGTTACAAGCATTCTTTCGGATAACCGCGCGGCTTTACTTTATTGGCCTGCGGCATTCAAGCTTCACCACGCGCTTCGCGGCGGTCTTTTGATGCATACGCTGTCAATCGTAAAGCTTTGTGAGGGCGTTTGCGGTATATACCCCTTCGTTGATAGGGAACTTTTACTGTCGGGCGCGATACTTCACGATATTTCAAAGCTCCAGGAATTTAATGTCAATGAAACGGGCATTGCCGAAGGGTATACTATTGAGGGTAACCTTTTAGGACATCTCGCTATGGGTGCTACGCTCATTGAAGAATATGCAAAGCGCTTGGGCATCGACCGCAAAACTGCGATGCTTGTGGAGCATATGGTGCTTTCCCACCACGGTGAGCCTGAATTTGGCGCCGCAGTAAGACCGATGTTTATTG
>JAXJYT010000149.1:0-2911 GCA_036306845.1 Acutalibacteraceae bacterium
AATTTAATTTTGCCAAAGCCACTTCTAAAGTGGCTTGTCGGAACGCTTTTGAGCGTTTCGACTAACTACAATCATTATAGGTGATTTTATGACAAGGGTTGAAAGAAGAAGGTTAATAAGACGCCGCCGTATTTTTGTGGCAAGCGTTTGTGCAGGACTTATTGCCGCTATCGTATTAGTAACGGTGCTTGTAGGCGCCATTAAGAAAATCGGTGATAAGGGTGAGGTATCGTCAAGCCCTCAAACCGTTCAGTCGGAAACTGTTACAAGCGTTGATACAAGCAGTGAGGTGGATAGCAGTTCGGAAGCTTCGAGCGTAATTACACCAAGTCAAAGCACCACAAGCAGTACACCCGTAAAGCCTAACAAGAAAAGACCGGGTAAGCCCGATAAAAGCGTTACCGTTTTAAATACTGGTGATATTCTTATTCACGATAATCTGTTATGGGGCGCAAAGCAGGCAGACGGTAGCTATGACTTTTCCAAATTCTTTATGCATTCCCGCAAATATATTAATGCCGCTAATTTTGCTATTGCTAATTTAGAGGTTACGTTGGGCGGTGAGGCGGCAGGTAACTATAGGGGTTATCCCGGCTTCAATTCACCAGACAGTCTTATCGACTACCTTAAAGCCGACGGCTTTGATTTACTGCTCACCTCAAACAATCACAGTCTTGATACGGGCGCGGCGGGTCTTAAGCGCACCGTACAACAACTAAAGGCTCGGAATATGGGATTTTTGGGCACAAAGGAAACTACAAACGATCCTACGTATATAGTAAAGGATGTCGGCGGTATAAAAATCGGTATGGTGTGCTATACCTACGGGACAAATAATTCAACTGCGGGTGCCGAAAGCCTTATAAACCGTTTCAGTAGCAGTAACCTTGCCGCATTTTATACTGCGGCGCAGGGCGTAATTGATTCAATGAAGCGTGACGGAGCAGAAGCAATCGTGTTCTATATGCACTGGGGACAAGAGTATAAGACAAGCCCGAATACGTATCAGAAATCGATTGCTCAGCAGCTTTGTAATATGGGTGTTGACGTAATTGTCGGCGCGCATCCGCACGTTATTCAACCGATAGATTTACTTTATTCCGAGGATAGTCAGAATACTACCGTTTGTCTATATTCTATGGGTAATGCGATATCCAATCAGAGAATAGAGGAAATGACAGGTCTTTGCACATCGGGTCATACTGAGGATGGACTGTTCTTTAACTACACCTTCAGTAAGGATAGCGACGGTGTTTATTTAAGCGGTGTTGATATTATACCTACTTGGGTTAATAGATATGGAAACGCGGGCGATTATGATTATACCGTTTATCCGATGGAAAGTGCCGATATGGCAAATAGTTACGGACTTGATGCCGCAACCGCCGCAAAGGCACGCGCTTCTTATGAGCGCACGATGGCAATCGTGGGCGAGGGACTTAAAAGATGTAAAGATACTATAGGGTAGGTGACACCTATGTCTAAATGTTTTGATATGCGGCTTTCGGGGCTTAATATAAACGTTAAGTACCGATATGATTATCTTCCTCGATTTTGCAAGGATTATATGATAAAGGATGTAAAGCAAACCGATATTTTTGCCGAAACAACCGAGGATAAAATTGCCGCCGAGCAACAAAACGGCGCAAATGCTCCCGTGCATTCCTGTGAATCACTTTGCATATACCGCGAAATAGCCGAACAGTTACCGCTCTTTTCACGCTTTGTGTTTCACGGCGCGGCTATATCCTATAAGGATAAGGCGTATGTATTTACTGCGCCGAGCTGTACGGGCAAGACCACACATATTTCTCTTTGGAAAAAGTATATAGGGGATAGTGTTGGTATTGTAAACGGTGATAAACCGATATTTTATATAGGTGATAATACTACCGTGTACGGTACCCCTTGGGCAGGCAAAGAAAATCTTCAAAGGAATACAAGCGCTCTTTTGGGCGGTATCTGTATAATAAAACGCGGTCTTAAAAACAAAATCACTAAATTAGAGCCATTTATGGTACTTCCTCACATTATGAATCAGGTGTATATGCCACAAAACCGCGCGGCTATGGATGCTACCATAAAGCTTATAGACCGCCTGATAACTACGGTGCCTGTTTATCTTTTAGAGTGCGATATTTCCGAAGAAGCTGTAAAAACGTCCTTTATGGCACTAACGGGGGAAGAGTACAAATAAATATTGATTATTAAACGCATTTGTGATATTATTGCAAATGCTATTTGCGGACATAGTTTATTGGTAGAACCTCAGCTTCCCAAGCTGATGAGGCGGGTTCGATTCCCGTTGTCCGCTCCAAAACAAAAAGGCACACCGTATGCATTGTATCGATAAGGACACAATGCAGCGATATAAATCCCTTGTGGGATTTTCGATATGCACTATTGTGCTCGATATGTGCTACGCACACGATATGCTTTTGCATACCTTGCCGTAGGCAAGCTATGTCAAAAGCGAGAATAGGATTTATATCATATCGCGTTTACCGCAAGGTAAACATATCGAATTTTACGAAGTAAAATATATCGAATTGCGGAGCAATATATCGCAAATAAATCAATTTTTCAAGATAGAAAAAACGGATGTGCAGAAATTCTACACATCCGTTTAATATTTGTCGCATACCATAACAAGCAGGACATTTAGGCACCCAAATGTCACTTGTTAGGAGAACCTAAAACCCTTTTCTAAACAAATATCACCTATTCGATAAATTGGAATTTATCGCTTCATCTTTCATTCTATCTTATATACACATGCACTTTTCTTTCTGTCCCCGATATCCATTATGAAAAAAAAGCCAATACACGCCATCATAATAACACTGCTACTTATCAAATTTTGATTCACAACAACAATATCACTAAGTGAATTAATCAAGCTATGCAATAT
>JAXJYT010000150.1:0-2083 GCA_036306845.1 Acutalibacteraceae bacterium
GAATAAAGAACATATCATTTCTAATCAAATCGGCAGAAGCGGCACAAGCATAGGCGCTAATATCCGCGAGGCACAATATGCCCACGGGAAAGCAGACTTTATAGCAAAATTGCAAATTGCACTTAAAGAAGCAAATGAAACGGGATATTGGTTAGAATTGCTTTTCAAAACCAATTATATAAACGAAAATCAATATAAAGAATTATATACAGTTTGTGCGGGACTTCGCGCTATGCTTGTAGCTTCTATCAACACTGCTAAGGAGAATATGAAATGATATTTTACGATATAACAGAACAAGATAAAGAGCTTATAAAAATTGCGCTTGAAACTTTAGAAAAGAATTTTGATGATGGCATTTACAATCATACTGTGGGTGCGGCAATTCGTTGCAAAAAAGGTAAGGTGTATAGTGGCGTTAATTGTGATGGTGTTCATGGCTCTTGTGCTGAGTATGTAACAATGGGTATGGCAATTTCGGCGGGAGAGCGAGAGTTTGACACCATTGTAGCTGTTCACGACAAAGCACCAAACTGTTTGGTAGCGCCTTGCGGTAACTGTCGTCAGATGCTGGTGGAATATTGTCCTGATATCAAAGTGATTTTAAATAATGACGATAATGAAATAATCAAAGTTTGTATAAGAGATTTAATACCTTTTGCGTGGAAATCTGTAATTGTATAGAAATATATATGATATTTAAATCGGTGCAACTTGCCAAAAATGAAAAACAGTCACCAAAAGGTGGCTGTTTTTTCTTTTTGCTTGAACGATGTGTTCCCTTAGGGAACGTGATATGTGCGGCTGTGGCGCATGTGTTGAAGGCGAAGTAGAGAACACATCACATCACTGTGCAGTAGCTCAACATCACTTGCCCGACAGGGCATATATCGCCTTACAATTGAAACAAAACCTTTTAATTTTGCTTAAATTTCAGAATCGAAATCCTTACCGCAGACCGCCGCAACGGTCATAAACATTGTTTTAATGTCGCCAAAAAAGCTGAATTTTTTTATGGCATCGAGGTTGTACTTCATTTTCTCGGGCAGAATGTCGTTAATATAAACACTGTCAACATCCTCTGCTTTATCAAGCAGCTCACTTTCGTCCTTATAAAATATGCTGGCCTTTGAGGTTACTCCCGCAGGCAGCAATAAGGTTGCGAGCATTTCATTTGTGTAAGCCTGGACATATTTGGGCACCTCGGGTCTTGTTCCTACAAAGGTCATAGTACCCCTGAAAACGTCTATAAGCTGACAAAGCTCATCAAGACGGCTTTTGCGTATAAGCTTTCCTATACGGGTGATACGGCTGTCATTACTGACAGTGACCTGTGAGCCCTGCTTGTCCGCATTCTGCACCATAGTACGGAATTTAAAAATGCGAAACTGCTTACCGTACTGGGTTACCCTTACCTGACGGTAGAAAACCGGTCCCTTTGAGTCTAACTTAATAGCTATAGCAAGTACAAGAAAAATCGGGCTTAAAATTATAAGCAAAATCAAGGAAACTACAATATCGAATACCCTTTTAAATAAAAGGCTTACTTTTTTATTGCTTAAAATTCGGTAGTATTCCTCTATTGTTTCTGTTTTAAATTCCTCGGGCAAATCGTCCCATTTTTTAAGTATCATTTCAGGTACTCACCAACAATTGCTTTGTAGTTTTCGATTATATAATCTACCTCTTCGTCAGTAAGGCAGGTATGAAGCGGTAGGGTAATCTCATTAACAAAATGCGCATAAGCATTGGGATAATCTTTAATATCAAATCCGAGATTTTTATAGGCTGTAAGCATCGGTAAGGGCTTATAATGAACGTTACATACTATTCCCTGCTCTGCCATTTTAATAATTATCTCGTTACGCTGTTCAGGCGTAATATTCGGCACACGGGTAATATAAAGATGACCCGACGAGGTATGGTTTTCGGTATAATGGGGCAGTACCTCAATACCCATAGGCATAAAAGCAGCATCATAACGGGAAATAATTTCGGCTCTGCGTTTAAGCATAGCATCGTAACGCTTCATTTGTCCCAAACCCATAGCGGCGGCGATATCGGTCATGTTGCACTTATACCA
>JAXJYT010000151.1:0-7607 GCA_036306845.1 Acutalibacteraceae bacterium
TTGGCAAAATTAAATTCTAATATTTAATTTTGCACAACATTCATTGCAATGGGATAGGACAAATTTTTAGTAAAAATTTGTCGCAAAATCAAAGATTTTGTGGCGAAACAGAATTGTTTCGCCTAACCTATTCCATTATACATAGCGTGGTGGAAAGATATTATAATGATTGTAGTATCACGATTTGAAATTAAAGGAGATTTTATATATGAAAGCAACAGGTATTGTGAGAAGAATTGAGGAATATGGTATAATAGGACAAAAGCCTTGAAAGCCGCATAAACATTCGGACTTTAGCGTTTTTTGATTAAACTCAATTTACATAAAATCCGATAAAATCGGTTTTGGTCAAAAAGCGAGGTGTAGCCTACATATTATGATGTCGGATGAGCGATATGCTCATCCGTTTTTTGTTGTATGGCTTTTGTAGGAAACTATAATAAAACAAAATAAATAGTGCAAGAAAATAGTGCAAACGACAGAAAAACCTGTGTTTTATTTGTATTTTTACAGATTTTACCCACTTTGACCTAAATTTTCCGCACATTCCTCTAAACTAAGGCGATAGACAGTAAAATGACCGAATTGTATAATTTTTATGTACCCTGTGGGCAGTTTGCTCTGGCTAAAAAAATTTGTGTTCGGGAGGTAAAAATGCAATGAAAAAGATTTGTTTGTTTCTAGCTTTTGTAATTGTTTTTACAAGCTTTTTTTGCTTTGATGCAGCGGCTGATGACAGACAGACACTATCCGAACGAATTGAGGGCGATGCCACACAGGTTATTGCAAAAAAAGAAGACATTTTGTATAGCACTTTTTTAGGAAAGAATAAATCTGCCGATATATATAATGGCGATAATATTAATGTGGATATTTTTAATTATACATATGTAGGTGAAGAACCTGTTTTGATGGAGAACGGTATTTTACAGACCGAGTCTACCTCGCAGATAACCTTTAATGTAAATGTAGAAAAGGCGGGTTTATACCAAATTATTATTGGATATGAATCACCGAAAAATGAACGCTCACTTCCGGCGGTCAGAAAGATTTTAGTGGGCGGAGAACTACAGTTTGAAGAAGCAAGCAGAATAAATTTTCCAAGATTTTTTGTTGATGCAAATGAACCGTATATCAATGCTATAGGCGATGAGGTGCGACCAACACAAAAAGAAATATTTATGTATTCCGAAATGGCGTTGTGTGATGCTGCGGCACAATATTCCGAGCCGTTAATGTTCAGCTTTGTCGGCGGTAACAACACAATCACGGTAGAAACGGTAGAGGAATCGGTGATATTTAAGAAAATATTCCTTTGTGCGCCTCAGAGTCTGCCTACATATAAGGAATATACTGAAGAAAACAAGGGAAAGAAAGATGCTTCAAAAACCGCTCAAAAAATTGAAGCCGAGGATGTAGAGAGTATAGCCGTAAAAAACAGTTCAAGCATACTTCTGCAAAGCGACAGCGACCCGCTTGTGTCGCCTTATGATGATTATAATATACGCATAAATACCCTTGGCGGTGATAGTTGGCGCAGCGGAAATCAGGCGGCAACATGGAAATTCAGTGTTGAAGAATCGGGATATTACCGAATAAGTCTTCGCGTAAAGCAGGCTTCGGGTGACGGTCTTTCGGCAGGCCGAAAAATAGCAATAGACGGCAAGGTGCCTTTTAGCGAATTGCTTTGTTATCCCTTTGAATATTCGCGCCATTGGTATACAGAGGTGTTGGGAGAAAAGGATAACCCTTATGTGTTTTATTTTGAAAAGGGGGAACATACCCTTACAATTACCGCTGTTACATCGGAACGCACAAAGGCTTATCAGCTTATAAACGATGCTATTGATAAAACATCGGCGCTTTATAGAAGAATAATAATGATAACGGGCGCCGACCCCGATACTAATTATGATTACGAGCTAGATGATTTAATACCGGGTCTTCGCGATTCCTTTGGCGAAATAGTTGATACGGTAGAGCAAGCGCAACAGTTATTGCTTAAGGTCAGCAACCGCACACCGATAGTGGTAAATAATCTTGATACCGTTTCGCAGCAGTTCACACAACTGATAGAGGATACCGATAAAATCACTACGCGTATTTATTACATAACCGATGCAATGACAACTATGGGTGACTGCCTTACCACCCTTGAAAAAACACCGTTGCTTCTCGACTGGTTACAGGTGGTAGGTGGAAATGATAATGTAAAAGATTATCATTCTAACTTTTTTCACAAATTATGGGCTACTGTCAAAAGTCTGGGATATTCCTTCGTTAAGGATTACAACGCCGTTGGCGGTGTTAATGCCGAAACGGATGTCAATTCTATTGAGGTCTGGGTTGCACGCGGCAGAGAATGGGGCGAAATATTAAAACAGCTTATAGATACTAAATTTACACCCGAAACCAATATAAACGCAAAGGTACGCTTGTTGCCTGCAGGCTCGTTAGGCGGCGCAACCAATCCGCTTTTATTGGCTATTAATTCGGGTAATGCGCCGGATGTGGCATCGGGCATATCTGTAGGAACACCGGGTGAATATGCAATACGCAATGTGTTATATGATTTAACCGAGTTTGAAGATTTCCAAAAGGTTAATTCACAATTTCTGCCAACTGCCGCAATAAGCTTTACTTATAGAGACGGCGTGTATGCTCTGCCCGAGTCAGCTTCGGTTGTTATGACATTTGTCAGAACCGATATATTCAGCGAATTGGGCTTTAAGATTCCTAAAACATGGAACGAAATATACTATGATTTATTACCTGCGCTTAATAAAAATATGATGCAGTTTTATGTGCCGCAGGATTACAGTATGTTCCTTTATCAGAACGGCGGCACCTACTATACAGATGACACGCTTTATTCTGCTTTAGGCAGCACAGAAGCTTACGAGGCTTTTGAGGAATATTGTCAGCTGTATACAAATATGGGTATTCCTGTTTCGGCAAACTTTTTCAACCGTTTCCGTACAGGTGAAATGCCGATAGGTATCGGCGGTGCCGATTTATATGTTCAACTACTTACCGCTGCACCTGAGCTTACGGGTAAATGGACGGTTGCCGCCATACCCGGTAAAGAAAAGGCAGATGGAAGTATTGATATTTCATCGGGCGGCGGCGTGGCTTCGTCCTGTGTATTGCTTGAAAACACTAAAAATGCCAAGGCATCATGGGAATATATGAAATGGTGGATGAGCGCCGATACGCAAAAAGACTTTGCGGGCGCGCTTGAGGGTCAGCTCGGTGCAACTTCAAGATGGTTTTCGGCTAATCTTGAGGCGCTGTATGCGCTGCCCTGGAAAACGGGTACCGTTTCGGTAATAAAGGAAGTATATTCGCAAAAGAAAGAAGTTCCCGTAGTGCCGGGAGATTACTTTACTTCGCGTCATCTTACAAATGCATTTACAAGGGTTGTAACAAACAGTGAAACGCCGCGTGATGTTCTTGAAGATGCCCAAAAGGCGATAAATATAGAGCTTGCGCGCCGTAGAACACAGTTAGGATTAAATTAATTTATAAAGGGGGAAGAGCAGTATGAAAGAAGCACAAAGTAAATTAAGCCGCACATGGTATCGATATAAGTACGGAATTATATTTTTTGCACCGTTTTTTATACTGTTTTCGATATTCACTCTTCTTCCTGTTATTGTAGCCGTTGGAATGAGCTTTACCAATTACGATTTACTTCAAACACCAAAATGGGTTGGTATCGAAAATTTCAAACTGCTTTTTATGGAGGATGATATCTTTCAAACGGCAGTAAAAAATACGGTATTGCTTGCAACTGTTACGGGTATTTCGGGATACATAGGCTCATTTTTAATGGCTTGGGTGATAAATCAGTTGCGGTTCAGAACTGCAGTATCATTGGCGTTTTATGCACCGTCTATAACAAGCAGTATTGCTATGAGTGTTGTATGGTCGTATATATTCTCACCCGATAGATACGGTGTGCTTAACAATTTACTAACAACGCTTGGTATTGTTTCAAAGCCGATTTTATGGACCACCGATTCAAAATTTGTGTTACCTGCAATAATGATTATTCAGATTTGGATGAGCATGGGTACAGGTTTTCTCGTGTTTCTTGCGGGTTTTCAGAGTATCAACACCGAAATTTATGAAGCGGGCAGGATTGACGGTATAGGAAATAAGTATCAGGAGCTTATATATCTTACCTTTCCGCAAATGAAGCCGCAGCTTTTGTTCGGCGCTATTAATACCTGTGTTTCGGCTTTCGGTATATTTGATATCCCCGTTGCTTTTGCGGGACTTCCAAGTGCAAACTATTCAGCGCATACAATAGTTGCGCATTTATACGATTATGCATTTATACGCTTTGAAATGGGCTATGCTTCGGCGATAGCGGTTGTGCTTTTTGCAGTTGTTTTCCTGCTTGGCAGAATATTTATGAAATTACTTTCAACAAAAGACTAAAGGAAAGGAGAGCTTGGGGTGAAAATTCGTTTAAAGCATTTTCGCGGAATCTGGAAATATATTCTCTTGGCAATTCCCGTAGCCTTTTGTGCGCTTCCGCTTATATATATGGTTAATACCGCGTTCAAGCCCCTTAATGAAATGCTCCGTTTTCCGCCTACTTTTTTTGTAAAAAATCCAACACTTAATAACTTTTCGGATTTGCTTACCGCCCTTAGCGGCACATCGGTTCCCTTTGTGCGAAGTGTGTTTAACAGCTTGCTCGTGTCAGCGGCGGTTGTCGTTCTTACTGTTATTGTAAGCTCTATGGGTGCGTTTGGTCTTACAAAGCACAGGGTGCCGTTCGGAAAGCAGTTATTTACCCTTATAATTATGGCGCTTTCCTTTTCATCATCGGTAACAACTATTCCCACATATCTGGTAATTGAAAATATAGGACTTGTAAATTCCTATTGGGCGCTTATTCTGCCTAAAGTGGCGGTGGCGTACAATATGTTTCTTATGAAGCAGTTTTGTGAGCAAATGCCAAATGCTCTTTTAGAGGCGGCGCGTATAGACGGAGCGGGCGAGTGGCACATATTCTTTAAAATTGCAATGCCGATGCTTCGCCCTGCCTGGGCAACGCTTACTGTTATGAGCTTTGTGGGTGTGTGGAACGATTATTTCACACCGCTTATATATATAACAGACGATGCCTTAAGAACGGTGCCATTGGCACTTCAATCTATAAGTACAGGCGGTCTTACACGTGCGGGCGCATCGGCGGCAGCCTCATTTTTGATGATAATGCCAACCATTATTATTTATACCTTGCTTCAAAAAAAGGTAATATCCACAATGGCGTTTTCGGGAATTAAATAATATTTTTGAAATTTTGTTTTAAGGAGGGTGGAAATGAACGGCAAAAGAACAAGATGTCTGATAAAGCTTTTGGTAACGCTTTTAATGATGGTAACAGTGTTGTTATCTACAACACACGTTTGGGCGCTTACACTTGATACAAATTCATATGTTCACGGTGAATCCGAAAAGGAAAAAATAGCCATTCCAACACCCTACAATTTTAAAAAACTGATTATAACTACAGGCGGTTCGGTTGATACCTTTTCGGAGCCTACTGATGTTTTTATAAAAGATGAGTATATGTATGTTGCCGATAAGGGCAATAACCGTATTGTGAAATTATCGCTTGAGGGTGAATATATAGCCGAATATCTTAACACCGAAAACGGTGCGTTCAACGGACCCTCAGGTGTATATGTAGACGGTCAGAACCATATTTTTGTTGCCGATACAAACGGCGGAAGAATGGTGCATCTTGACAGTAATGGCAGTTTTATTGAGGAATTTGTAAAGCCCGACAGTGAGCTTTTATCAAATGTATATACATTTTTACCCTACAGAGTAGCTTTTTCAGAGCTTACGGGCTTCTTATATGTTGTTCAGGGCAAGCAGTTTATGACTATAGATTCCGCAAACAAGTTTCAGGGCTATGTGGGTGCGGGCGATGTAGCTTTCAGTTTAAAAAATATGCTTTTCCGTATGTTTGCATCCGAAAAACAAAAGAAAAGCGTAAGCAAGGTTGAAGCCGATACATATAGTAGTTTTCAGTTGAGTGAGAGCGGTTTGCTTTTTTCAACGGCGCTGGGCAAGAAAAATCAAATAAGGGTTATAAATTCTGTGGGTAGTAATTTGTTCCCCGAGGGTGAATACGGTGAGGTTACATATAACGCTTCGGGCGGTAGGGTTAATCCGCAGTTTTTAGACATAGCCCAAAAAGATGAATATATCATAACCGTAACCGAACAAAACACCTCAAAGCTTTTTCAGTATGATTTAGAGGGTAATCTTTTAGCCGTTTTCGGCGGTAGCGGAACTACTAACGGACGTTTTGTAACCCCTATAGCCTTGGATAACGATAAAAACGGCAATATTTATGTTGTTGATTCATCTCAGAATACAATTCAGATTTTAGAACCCACCGATTTTATAAAAACGGTACATTTGGCTCTTGATTATTATAAAAACGGTAAATATGACGAGGCGTTAGACACATGGCAGCGTGTGCTTGAAGCCGATGCCACATATCCTTTGGCTTTAGAACAGGTGGGTAAAATTAAATATAAGCAGGAAAATTACCGAGCGGCGATGAATGATTTTTATCTTTCAAACAATAAGGAGCAATACGGTAAGGCTTATGATGAGCTAAGAAAGAACTTTTTCGGTGATAATTTTGAGATTTATTCAATATCACTCATTTTAGCGGTTGTGATTATGGTGACCTTGATTGCAGCAGCTTTTCGCGCCGCAAAGAAATTTACGCATCAGATGTTCTTTGAAAAGGAAGTAAAATGGTATTCTGCAAAGCTAACGCTTGTTGCGGTTTTCCATCCGATACAGTTTTGTGAAATAGTAAAAAGAAACCGCAAAAAGCTACATATATTACCATGGTTTGTATTTCCGCTGCTTACCTTTTTGGTAAGAATGTTTCAAATATACCTTATTAACTTTTCGCTTGCGGATAAGCGGGTTACAGATGTAAACATTTTGCTTGAATTAGCGATAATTTTCTTACCGTTCTTCACTTTTTGTATAAGCAATTATGCCTTTACTACAATTATGGGCGGTGAAGCAAAGTTTACCGAGCTTTTAACGGCAATGTGCTATGCGCTCGTACCTTATATAGTAATTACCCCGTTTCTTACGGGACTTTCGTATTTGTTTAATGTCGGCGACAAGGGTATATTTATCGCCATTTCGGTTTTAACACTCTTGTGGACTGTAACTCTTATTCTTCTGGCGGTAGGTCACTTAAATCAGTATAGCGGCAAGAAATTCCTGTTGGTTGTACTGCTGACACTTGTGGGTGTAATTATTATTTGGGCAGTAGTATTACTGTTCTTTGCGCTTGCGAGTCAGGTTGTTTTATCTCTAAAGGAATTTGCAAGAGAACTTAGATTTGTTTTAAAGGAAATTAAATGAATTTTAGGAAAGGATATACCGATATGAAAATAACTAAAAGAAAACTGATAATTTCTATCGTGGCTTTAGTGCTTGTATCGGTTATCGTTTTCGGTTTTGTATTCAGCGGCAAGCAATACGGTTTTTCAAAAAAAGAGTTTGGTGAATTTTATAAGGCAAAAACCGTACCACCGTCTAAA
>JAXJYT010000152.1:0-1265 GCA_036306845.1 Acutalibacteraceae bacterium
ATCGTTAATGCATAAATAAAACGAATAAAAAATTATGTAAATTAAAAGGAAAAATTTTTTTCATAAATTAAAACAAATTTTAACTAAAAAATTATCTATTTTCGTTAAAAATATGCACAAAAAAATCGACTTTACAAGCAAAAAGTAAAGTCGATTTTTTATTAACTTAAAAACAATTCTTTTTTTAGTTTTTCTAAATCGCGGTCAAATAAATAACCGCTGATATTCACTGCCCTTGCACCCATTATATTTGAAGCATTATCGTCTATAAAAATACTATCTTCCGGCAATATGCCGTAGGTGTCAAGAAGATGATTAAAGATTTTGGTATCGGGTTTTATTTTACCCAAAGGTCCCGAGAAAACAAGACCGTCGAAAAGAGAAAACAGTCTGTCAAATTCCTCTACCGATGCATAGTTTTCCGCGAAGCCCTTGCTTATGTTTGAAAGCAAAAACAGTTTTCCACCTTCGTTTTTAATCTTTTCTATAAGTTCACACATACCGTCGATAAGCGGCAGATTACGGTACCAATTCTGATATGCCGCAATTGCGGGTTTACGAAGTCTTTCGGGCAAACGCGCACTTATAGCGGCAATAACCTCATCATCAGTTATTGTACCCGCGTCTAATTTATCCCAATAAATACGGTCAAAAACCACCTTGCCTGCAAGCTCTCTGTCCGAGTTGTCCGCTATATATGGTGATAGCATTATCTCGGGCTCAAACTCGACGATAACCTTACCAAAATCAAATATATAATTTTTATACCTTAAGCCCATATTTCATCCCAAGCATTTTATATTTGGCGCCCGCCATAGTATTGTAAGGGATTTTTTCCCATTTGCTATCCCCTATAATTTTCTGTATTGCATCAAGATTTTCTTTAGTATCGGTGACAGTCGGTATAAGTGGCGTACGTATAATATACGGCTTGCCGACATTTTTAAGAATTTCAAGGTTTTTTAGAATAATTTCATTTTCTACCCCTGTGTATTCTTTATGCAGGTCACTGTCCATAAGCTTAATATCCATAATTACAAAATCAAGCTTATCTATAACCGATTTAAAGATTTCACTTTTCGCATATCCGCTTGTTTCTATGCAAAGATGGTAACCCTTTAATTCCTTTGTAAGCTCTAACAGAAATTCAGGTTGCGCTAACGGCTCGCCGAATGCGCCGTTCCGTTTAAAGAATATTGCGCCTCTTTATTAATTATTTCGCTTATGACGCCGTCAATTCCTCCTGTCACGGCCTCTACCAAAAC
>JAXJYT010000153.1:0-14718 GCA_036306845.1 Acutalibacteraceae bacterium
GAATAAACATATATGCAGAACGAATGACTGATAGCGTAAATCCGCATATTGCGCTTATAAGCACAACACTGAAAACGCCGATTGCGGCTTTTATCCAACTGTTTCGTAAAAGCTTTTGGACGGAACCCATTATAAATCCCATTATGATAGCAACGTGTAAGCCCGATACGACCATTATATGACTTACACCCGTTTTGGAAGCGGCATCATTAAATTCCGCCGAAAGATATGATTTATCACCAATCGTAAGCGCAATATTCAGTGCCGCGGCATCATAGCTTAAATTATTAAAAAGACATTCCTTTACAAATCTTCTTATAACACCTAAAGAGTAATAAAAATAACTTATACGGCTTGTCTTTTCTACGGCCCTTGCAGTACCCTTTACATATATTTGATTACCGTAACAATAGTCACGCAATTTGTCATCGGCAAGACCGCTTAAGGTAACCACTGCATTAAGTGTATCACCCGCTAAATATTCTTCACCCGTATAGCAATAAAGCATAATCTTGCTACCGCGGGGAATAGCGCCACCGTTTGATTTAACCGAAACGCTGCTTGAGGTACCAAGCCTTTCGGAATCCTCGATAACGGTAAATGTGCACTCAATACTGTTGCCGCAAAGGTTATGCAGTCTATCAATTTTCTGATTTACAAAAAGTGTACTTATTGCCAATAGCGCCACAAGATACAAAATAATAACCAGCCTTTTATAGCGGTGCTTTATAAGAAATACGGCAGAAATTATTAATAAAAATATACAAAGTCCCAGTGCGAATGCCGTATTATTCAGCATAAATTCCACCGTGCAAAACATCACCAGTGAAGTTATCGCAAACGTTCGGTTTATCTGCAATTTCATTTTCAGAAATTAATAATATCTAAATGCTCAAGTAAAATCTTAAATCCCATAAGCACAAGAATTGTACCGCCAAAAAATTCAGCTTTATTTTTAAACGTTGCGCCGAAAACATGACCGATAAACACGCCCAAAAGACAACATATAAAGGTTACTATGGCGATAATAAGTACAGATGATACGATGCTTACACTTAAAAAAGCGAAGGTTATACCAACCGCTAAGGCATCAATACTTGTGGCAATGGCTAACATGAAAAGCTCTTTAAAATCAAAGCAGGCACATACATCATCATCCGACTTAAAGGCTTCGTATATCATCTTTCCACCAAGAAACGCCAATAATGCAAAGGCTATCCAGTGGTCAATCTCTACAATATATTTTTCAAAATTCACACCAAGAAGCCAACCGATAGCGGGCATTATGCCCTGTGCGGCACCAAAAAACAGCGCTACGGTAAGTGCCTGACCAATGTTGATTTTCTGCATTTTAAGTCCCTTACAAACCGATACCGCAAAGGCATCCATCGCAAGACCTACTGCAATTATTAAAAGCTCTGCAAAACCCATATATCATTTACCCTTCGTAGTGTCGTTCCATTTATTTATATCTTTAAGCTCATTATATAAAGCAACATAGCTTTGATGGCGGCTTTCCTGCACGTCGCCGTTTTCAATGGCATCAAGTAATGCGCACCCCTTTTCGCAGGTGTGGGTACAGGAAGTAAAACGGCACCCATCGATATAATCTGCAAAATCGGGGAAGGATTCTGGAAGATGCATTTTAAAATCGTATGTTAAAAGTCCTTCCTCTACCGAAGAAAATCCGGGTGTATCGGCAACAAATCCGCCCGCATTATGATAAAAAAGCTCGGTATGACGGGTTGTATGCCGACCGCGACCCAATTTCTCACTTACTTCACCCGTTTTCAGTAAAAGCTCGGGGACGAGTGCGTTTAGTATACTTGATTTACCGACACCCGAATTGCCCGCAAAGGCGCAGATACAGTCACGCATTTCCTCTTTCAGTCGGTCAACACCTATATTTTCTGCCGCCGATACGGTATAGGTTTTAAAGCCCGACGCCTTATAAATATGCTCAAGCTCACTAAAATCACCCATATCGCATTTATTAAATACAATTATAGGCTCTATCCCATTATAAACTGCAATAGCAGTAAGGCGATCTATCATCAAGGTATCGGGCGAAGGTGTTTCATAAGCCGACACGATAAACAATTTATCAATATTGGCAACAAGCGGTCTTATTATTAAATTACGTCGTTCGCATACGGATTCTATGGTACCGTGGGTATCATCGACAAGAGAAAATTCCACTTTATCACCCACAACGGGGGAAACCCCCGCTTTGCGGAAGCTTCCCCTCGCTTTACATTCATAAATCTTTTCGCACGAATTTACATAATAAAACCCTGAAATAGCCTTTATTATAATACCGTTCATAGCGTTATTGGTTTCCGTTTTCGCCGTTGCCGGCGCCACCTTGACCATTACCACCGGTTGGTGTGCTTGGTACATCTGTGCCGTCATCAACCTTGGGGTATGAGTTAGAGGTGCTTACCTTACTGTAGTTACCCTTTGCAGTATCGATATTAATGGTCATATACTTATAGTAATCATCATTATAAGAAAGTTTTACTTCGGCTTTAATGCTTTCCTCTTTAGAGGTAAGTCCCTTAAACGTATAAGAGCTTATCGACTTAAGGTCAAGCTTTTCACTTTCCTTATAAAGCTTACCGTCTACCCAAAGTGAAATTGTAGTGTGTGCGCTTACAAAATCATCAGGGATTTCGTTAATCGCAAGGTCAAAGTTGTAGTTTACAACACCTGTGCTTACGTAAATCTTAACGGTTGTGCCCTCGGCAACCTTTTCGCTTGAGTTTGCATCGGGCTCCTGTGCTATAACATAGCCCTTCTTATAGAATTTTTCTGCCGATGTTAAGTCACGCTCTTCAATCTCACAAACAAGACCCTCATCCTCGATGTCGGCCTTTGCCTTATCCTTATTAAGACCTACAACATTGGGGATATCAACCATCTTTGTTGCCTTGCCCGTGCTTACATAAACGGTAATTTCGGCATTTTCTGCAGCGTATGAATTTACACCCGGTTCGGTCTTTATAACAAGGCCCGATTCAATCTCATCATGTGATGTTTCCTTGATTATAGTGGTAAAGCCCTTTGCCTTAAGCTCATTAGTAGCATAAGATACCGTTTTACCCGTAACGTCGGGTACCTTAACGGTGGTCTCACCCATACTCACGTAAAGAATAAGCTTGGCATCCTTCTTTGCGGGCTTACCTGCCTTTTGTGACTGCTCACAAACCACGCCGCGCTCGAATTCCTTGCTTTCCTTATATTCCCATGTAATCTGGAAATTGTTGTAGTCCTCGCTCTCCTCTACCTGCTCGATGGTCTTACCGATGAAATCGGGAACCTCAATTTCCTCACCCGTGCTCTTAAAGAGCTTTGGTACAAATATAATGGCAAGAACAATAATAGCGATAACAAGCGCCGATGCGATACCCGCAAGAATGGGTATCATTTTGTTCTTTTCGTTTGTTTCCTCAACCTCTTCCTCCTCAACTTCATCCACTGCAGATGCAGGTGTAGAGGACATAAGGGTATCAACAAACTTTGTGGGTGAATCATCAACAAAATACGAATATTCAAACGATGCCTCCGGATCCTTTTTAAATGCATCAAGGTCACAAAGCATTTCAGCCGCCGAATGATAACGGCGCTCAACGTTCTTTTGCATAGCGTGCATTGTGATTTGCTCAAGTCCCATAGGTATCGAAGAATTTATTTGTGTTGGCAATTTAGGCTCACGTTGAAGTTGCATAATAGCAACAGATACGGCACTGTCAGCCTCAAACGGAAGCTGACCCGTTATCATTTCGTAAAGCATTACACCTACGGAATAGATATCTGCCTTTTCATCTGCCTTTTCACCGCGCGCCTGCTCGGGACTGATGTAATGAACCGAGCCGATTGCCTTATCGGTGATTGTGCGTTGCTCGTTAGTAGCAAAGCGTGCGATACCGAAATCGGCAACCTTGATTGTACCGTCGGGTAAAACCATAATATTCTGTGGCTTAACGTCACGGTGAACAATACCCTTATCGTGCGCGTGTTGAAGACCCTTTAAGATTTGTGACGTGAAATACACGGCGTCCTTCCAGCGAAGGCTTCCCTGACGCTCTATGTATTCCTTAAGTGTGATACCGTCAATATATTCCATTACAATATACTGAATCAAATCGCCGAACGAAACGTCGTAAACCTTTACGATATTAGGATGCGAAAGAACGGCAATAGCCTTTGATTCGTTTTTAAAGCGGCGAACAAATTCTTCGTTAGAAACAAATTCTTCCTTCAGAATTTTAATAGCTACGGTACGGTCCTCAACATTATCGTGAGCCTTATAAACTACCGCCATACCGCCGATTCCGATAATCTCCTGAATTTCATAGCGACCGTCAAGGCGCTTTCCAACGTACTTATCCATATAGCACTATCCTTTCTTAATGGGCTACAACAACTGCGGTAATATTATCGCCACCGCCGCCCTCGTTTGCCTTATCAACTAAAATTTCTGCTATGTCTTTGGTTTCGTTATTTTTGAAGGTGTTAAGTATTTCCGTGTCGTTCACAAAATTACTTAAACCGTCAGTACAAAGTAAAAGTTTGCTATTTTCACTAAATGCTATCTCATAAAAATCGGGCATAACGTTTTCTTCAACGCCTAAAGCACGGGTTATTACGTTCTTTTTAGGATGCACGCGCGCTTCCTCGGCGGTAATTTCACCCTTTTCAATAAGTGACTGCACAACCGAATGGTCACGCGTAATCTGAGTAATAGCTTCCTCTATAAGATATGCGCGACTATCACCCACATTACAAATAAGCGCCGTTTGCGGTTTAACGATTGCCGCCACAACGGTAGTACCCATGCCCTTAAGCTCTTCATTTTTACGGGCAATATCATAAACCTCAAGGTTAGCCGATGAAACGGCATTTTTAAGCAGTTCAAATACCCTGTCACTGCCTTGTGCACTGTTATAAGAGTTTTTAACATACTCGCAAATAATATCGGTAGCGGTACGGCTTGCAATATCGCCGCCGTTGACACCGCCCATACCGTCGCAAACAACGGCAAGCAGTGCGCCATCGGGCAATTCGCAGGTACTGTAGGCATCCTGATTCGTATTGCGTTTGTTACCGATATCTATTTTACTGAAAATCTGCAAAGCCATCCTCCCCCTTTGCTTTTTTTCGAAGTTGTCCGCAAGAAGCATCAATATCTGCACCAAGCGTTCTACGGACGGTCGCCGTGAGTCCATAATCCTCAAGACGTTTTTTAAACCTTAAAATCGCCGTACGGTCGGGCTTTTTAAAGCTGTTTTCCTTAACGGGATTTGCAGGTATTAAATTTATATGACACATTATTCCCTTCATTAGTGATGCCAAGCGCTTAGCGCATTCATCACTATCATTCACGCCCTCTATAAGCGCGTATTCAAAGGAAATTCTTCGTGTTGTCACCTTCTGATATTCACGGCACGCAGCTAAAAGCTCTGCTATGCACCATTTACGGTTAATGGGCATTATTTCACTTCTCGTTTTATCATCGGGCGCGTGAAGTGATATTGAAAGTGTTATTGGCATATTAAGCATAGCTAACCGCTTTATTCCCGCAACGTGACCCGAGGTCGAAAGTGATATGTGCCTAAGTCCGATATTAAGACCGTTTTCATCACTTACAAGCCTTAAGAATTTTGCCGAGTTTTCAAAGTTGTCAAGTGGCTCGCCCATACCCATCATAACTATATTTGATATTCGGATACCGTTATCGCGTTGCGCCGCAGTTATCTGCGCCAACATTTCGGATGCGGTAAGACTTCTTGTAAGCCCGAAAAGACCCGATGCACAAAAACTGCATCCCATACGGCAACCTACTTGAGTTGATATACATATAGTATAGCCATGCTCATATTTCATAAGCACCGATTCTATATATTCGCCATCAAAAAGACTGAAAACGTATTTTACGGTGCCGTCTATTTTGGATACATATTTTCTTTCTATCCGCGCAACCGCAATATAACAACTGTCGTTCAGTTTTTCGCGAAGGCTTTTAGGAACGTTGGTCATTCCTTCAAAATCCTCCACCCCAGACTGAAGCCACGAAAAAATTTGCTTTGCGCGGAATTTAGGCTCACCCAAATCGGCAAGAAACGATGAAAGCTCACCTATATCCATAGACCTTATATCAATTTTAGGGTGTATGAAAAATCACCTACTTTTTTGAATAAGAGCACAGTAAAAGCCGTCCGTACCGTCGGTATGCGGCATATAGGTATGCTCGTATTCTAACTCATATTCCTTGTATTTGTCAAGAAAAGCGTGTACGACAGCGCCGTTCTCGGCATTACGGAGCGTACAGGTAGAATACAGTATCCTGCCGCCCGTTTTAAGATATTTTGCCGCATTATTAAGTATTGCCGACTGAATTTCGGTAAGCTCCTTAAAATCGTTTTGCGGTTTATATTTAATCTCAGGCTTACGGCGGATTACGCCCAGTCCTGAGCAAGGAACGTCACAAAGTATTCGGTCAAAAAGACCTAAATCGGAATTAAATGCGGTAGCATCACATACGGTAGGCTTTACTATATCAAGCCCAAGACGGCGAGCGCCTTTTTCTATAAGCCCAACGCGTTGCTCATACAAATCACAGGATACTATTTCACCCGCATTTTCCATGTTTTGCGCTATGGTAAAGGTTTTTCCGCCAGGTGAAGCGCACATATCAAGAACGCGCTCACCTTGTTTTGCACCCAGAATACCCGCCACCGTTTGCGATGCGATATCCTGAACGTGAAACATACCCTTTTTATAGCAATTATTGTCTGATATATTTATATTTCCGTCAATACTTACTGCGCCCGAAAGCTCTGACGTATGGGCGCGAACACCCTCACTCTTTAAGGCTAAAACCAATTCATCGGCAGTGCATTTTAACGTGTTTGTCCTTAATGTTACGCGCGGTACCTCAAGGGAAGCCGATAAAAGCGCTATTGTATTTTCAATGCCGTAATCGGAAACGAAGCCCTCTATTATCCAGACGGGGCAGGAATATTTAACGCTTAATTCCTCTACGCTATCACCGTCGGGTAAAGTAATATTACTGCGAAGAATATTTCGCAGCACCGCATTTAAGAATGCGGCATTGTGCCGCTCGCGCGAGGACTTAACTATCTTTACCGCTTCGTTAACGGCGGCGCTTTCGGGAATTTTATCCATATACATTATCTGATAAAGCGCACACTTTAATGCCATCAAGGTAACGGGTTGCACCTTTTTAAGCGGTGTTTTTATATATGCCTTTAAAATATATTCAAGTGTTATATTCCTATCAAGCACACCGTAGATTATTGCGGTGGCAAGTGCCTTATCCTGAGCGCTTAAATCGGTATTTGAGAGCTCGCCCGAAAGCGCTATATTTGAATACGCCCCATCGTTTACTATCTTTAGCAATACGTTAAGAGCTGTTTTCCTTGGATTACCCATACTACACAAGCACCGTTCCGAGCGCGATACCCTTGCCGCGAAGCATTTCAGAAGCGCTCATCGCCCTACTGCCTTCAAGCTGAACGGTCAGAAATTCAACCGCTCCGTCCTTGCAGGCAACCTTTAGGGAATCGGTGTTATCGATAACCTCACCAATATTGCCGCTACCCGTAGCAGATATTGCCGACATAACCTTTAATCGCTTACCATCTAAAATACAGAAGGCACAAGGCCACGAATAGTATCCGCGCACGGCGTTGCAAATCTCATCTGCGGTTTTATTAAAATCAATGTGCGCCATTTCCTTTTTTATAATCGGCGCATAGGTAGCCTTATTTTCATTCTGCTTTTTAGGTGTAACAGTGCCGTCCTGCAGTCCTTTCAATGTAGAAACCATTAAATTGGCGGAGATTGCGGACAAGCGTTCAAAAAGCTCCTCTGCCGTTTCCTGCTCACCGATATCGGTAACTGCAGTATCAAGGATGTCGCCCGTATCCATACCCTCATCCATAAGCATTGTAGTAACGCCCGTTTGCTTGTCGCCGCATACGATTGCCCACTGTATAGGGGATGCGCCGCGATGGCGCGGAAGAAGTGATGCGTGACCGTTAACGCAACCAAGAGGCGGTAGCTCTAATATTTCCTTTGGCAATATTTTGCCGTAAGCTACAACCACGATAACCTCAGGGTCAAGCTCTTGCAAGATAGATAGCGCCGCGCCGTCGCGAAGCGTTGTGGGTTGATAGCAAGGTATTCCTAACTCCTCTGCCCTTTGCTTTACGGGCGGCGGTGTAAGGATTTGTTTTCTGCCGACGGGCTTATCAGGTTGTGCAAATACGGCTACAACCTCGTGTCCTGCCGTCATTAAGGCATCAAGGGTTTTAACCGAATAATCGGGTGTACCCATAAAAACTATACGCATAAAGCATTATCTCCTATGCTCTGTCAATGTAAAGTATTCCGTCGAGGTGGTCTATTTCGTGACAAAAGGCGCGTGCCTTAAGTCCCTCACCCGAAACGGTGAAGGTATTGCCGTTTCTGTCCTGCGCGCGAACCGTTACCTTCATAGGTCGGCTTACGGGCTTATATTTACCGGGGATTGAAAGACAACCCTCATCCGCGGTTTGTTCACCGCTTTTTTCTATGATAACGGGATTGATAAGCTCAACAAGACCGTCACCTACGTCGACGATACAGTAACGGCGAAGTATACCCACCTGCGGTGCGGCAAGACCTACACCCTCGGCTTCATACATTGTTTCGGCCATATCATCAAGTATCTGATGAAGCTTTTCATCAAAGGTAAGCTGTGTACGGCACATCTTACGAAGAACGTCATCACCCAATTTTACTATATTTCGTTTTGCCATTAAATCACCTTTATATTATCGTTTCGGGGTTTATATCTATCCCCACAGTAGTATCACGTTTTAGCTTTATATCGCACACCGATTTAAGCATTTCACGAAATCTCGGTGTATTTTTGCACTTTATAATCATACGGTGGCGGTATTTACCGTTAACACGCGGCACGCTTGCGGCGCAAGGGCCCAATATTATCAGTTTGATATCACTGTACTCACCGTTTGTTTTTTCCTTTATGCTATTAAAGATTTCCCTTATGGTGCTTTGTACGGTAGGATAATCACTGCCGCTTACCCAAAGCATACATATATCGCAAAACGGTGGGAAAATCATAAGCTTGCGGTTCAGAATTTCCTCATCATAAAAAGCATTATAGTCCTGCCTGCTTGCAAGCGTTATAACGTTGTTGTCGGTGTCGTTTGTCTGCACCACCGCAACACCGCCGTCGCCCGCCCTGCCTGCACGGCCTACAACCTGAGTAAGCAGAGAAAACGTACGCTCGAAGCCGCGATAATCATCACTGTAAAGCGCTCTGTCGGCACCGATTACGCCAACCACGGTAACGTTCGGGAAATCAAGTCCCTTTGCGACCATCTGTGTACCAAGCATAATATCGTATTCGCCGTTTGCAAAGGCGTTAAGGCTCACCGAATAGCTATCGCGTGTAACGGTGCTGTCGGCATCAAGTCTTAAAATGCGCGCGCTTGGGAAAAGAAGCTGTAATTCCTCCTCAAGACGCTGTGTGCCGCTACCCGAAAATACGATATGCTCTCCCCCACACTGTGGGCAGGTTTGCGGCTTTGGTATTGAATGACCGCAATAGTGGCACATAAGACGCCCGTTTGCCGAATGGTAGGTCAGTGACACACTACAACTATCGCATTGCGCCACCCAACCGCATTCACCACACGCTACGTAGGTATTATGCCCACGTCGGTTAAGCAGTATTATTGCCTGCTTGCCTTTCTCCATCGCCTCACCGATAAGTGATGCAAGCTCACGGCTTATATCAGACGCGTTGCCCTCACTAAGTTCACGGCGCATATCAACAAGCCGTACTTCAGGCAGCGTTGCATTGCCGTAACGGTTAGCAAGCGTATAAAGCGTATATTTACCACCCTTGGCGGCGCTGAAGCTTTCTACCGAGGGTGTGGCGCTTGCAAAAAGCGCCAGACATTTATGGTAACCCGCGCGAAAACGCGCAATATCACGCGCGTGAAAGCGCGGGGATTTTTCAGATTTATAGGTGTGCTCCTGCTCCTCATCAATAATGATAAGCCCGAGCTTTGAAAACGGGGCAAAAACAGCGCTTCGAGTCCCTACGGCAATAAGCGCCTTGCCCTGCTTTATTCGATTGTATTCATCCATACGCTGACCAAGTGACATAGCGCTATGAAAAACGGCAACCTTATCACCGTAGCGTTCGGAGAATATACGAATCATTTGCGGCGTCAAAGCAATTTCGGGTACCATTATTATAACACCCAGACCTGCACGCGAAACATCATCGGCAAGCTTTAGGAATACCTGCGTTTTTCCGCTACCCGTAACACCGTACAAAAGCGCGGCTTGCGCGCTACCGCTGAAGGCTTGTCTTTTAAGTCCCTCGTAAGCGTTTTGTTGCTCATCGGTAAGCGTAATCTCTTTTTGCTTTACTTCACTGTCAGGCTTATACGGTATACGAAATTCCTGCTTTTGAAAATCTTCAAGCACACCCTTGGTTATAAGTGAATTTATAACCGAAGCGGAAGCCCCCGTAAAATACTGAAGCTCCTTAACGCTGACGCTTCCCGCCGCAGCTACAAGCTCGGCAAGTTCACTTTGCCTTGATGTTAGCTTAATACCGTCGGGCAGCTCACCGCCGCAAAGACGCACGTAGCGGCGTGTTAGGTCGTTCATTCGCCTTTTAGGTACACTGTTGCGAATTACCGCCTGTTTTTTCGTAAGGTCAAGCAGTGTGTCCGAAACGTCCACAAAGTGTTGTTCTAACACCTTAAGAGCAACCTCACCGTTTTGCTTCAAAAATCCGTAAATTTTAAGCTCGGTTTCGTTCAGCAACGCAGTCGATACAAATTCATCGTTTACCGAATAATAATCGGTAAGGCGGTAATTAAGTCCTGTTGGAAGCATTGTGTGAATTGCATCAAAGTATGTGCAAAATATATTCCCATGCATCCATTCGCACATTTTAAGCATTTCATCACTTAAAACGGGCGTACTGTCAACCACCGAATAAACGTCCTTTATCCCCTCTGCCGAGTCGACTTCGGATACCGACATTATCATACCCTGCTTTTTTACGTTGCCCCGACCAAACGGAACGGTCACTCTGCAACCGGGCAGAGCGGTATTTTTAAGATTTTCCGGTAGAGAATAGGTATAGCGCTTATCGTATGAGCCCACAGCGCCGTCAAGAACAATCTGCACAACCGTAGACACAAGCTATACCCCCTTACCATCAAGTAAAAATTAATTATTTATCGTTTGCAAGCTTATTGATAGCGATGCTTACGGGCTTTTCTATAAGTATTTCGCCCTCGTTTTCTGCCTTACTTGAAACTTCACGCGCACACTTTGAAATATCAGTTACCAAGCGATAACGGTTATCATACTCTTCAATTAATTTACCAATTGCGGGATTTAACATAATAATCTACCTCTTTTAAAAAATTATTTACTTAAAACATCGTTTATAAGATGTAAGTTACGGTCGGTTCGCATACGGTCTGTTTTTATAATTGCAACCGCATCGTTTACGGCTTCTTCCAAAACGTTGTTTACCACAATGTAATCGTATTCCGCCGCGCGTGAGATTTCAGAAAGTGCCTCACCAAGGCGTTTTTCGATAACCTCTGCCTTTTCGGTGCCACGCCCTGTAAGACGCGCGCGCAAGGTTTCAAGGGACGGTGGCATTATAAATATGCTTATGGCGTTAGGAAGCTTTTTCTTAATCTGAAAAGCGCCGTTAACATCAACCTCGATAATCATATCCTTGCCCTCAATGATTGCCTTGTCCACAGGTGCCTTTGGCGTACCGTAATAATTACCGACAAACACATTGTGTTCAAGCAGTTGGTCGTTTTTGAGCATATCCTCGAACTTTTCACGGGATATGAAGTTGTATTTTTCACCCTCAACCTCACCCTCACGCATTGGGCGTGTGATGGAGGATATTGAAAATTCTATTTCCGGACAACGCTTAAAGATTTCTTTTAAAACGGTATCCTTTCCCGAACCCGAAGGGCCCGAAACTATGAACAGTCTGCCGGTTTTTTTACTCATTATGGTCTACCCCGTTTTCTTCCGCTTCCTCCTCGGCTATGCGGTTGGCTACCGTTTCCGCCTGAAGATACGTTAACACAATATGATCACTATCGGTAATGATTACCGCACGTGTGCGGCGACCGTGCGTAGCATCAATAAGTGTGCCACGTTCCTTGGCATCCTGAACCATACGCTTTATTGGCGCCGATTCAGGACTGACAATGGCGACAAGTCTTTCTGCCGATATCATATTACCGAAGCCGATATTAATTAATTTCATTTTCCTACCTGCTTTGTTATTCTATATTCTGAATTTGTTCCCTTATTTTTTCAATTTCGGATTTGATATCAACTACAATACGGTTAATTTCAATATCCTGCGCCTTGGAACCAATCGTATTCGTTTCGCGATTCATTTCTTGAACGATAAAATCAAGCTTACGTCCGATAGCGCCGCCGTTTTCAAACATAGAATTAAGTGAGGCTATATGACTGCGAAGTCTTACTGTTTCCTCGGCAACCGCAATTTTATCGGCAAAGATTGCCGTTTCGGTAAGTAAGCGTTGCTCATCAATCTGAACGTCACCGATAAGCTCACGAATCTTGGCTTCAATTTTTTCTCTATGCTCACGAACAGTCTTAGGAGAACGTTCCTCGATAACCGATACCCAATTAAGTATCTGCTCACTTCTTCCCTTCACGTCGGCAACAAGTCGCTCACCCTCTACGGCACGCATCGCAATAAAGTTATCGAGCGCTATTTCGGTACACTTAAGCACCAAGGCGCTTATAACCTCATCCTCTACCTCACGCCGCTTTACGGTGAATATATCGGAATTTCCGACAAGCGAAGATACCTTTAAATCATCCTTAAGCTTATATTCCTTTGCAAGATTGTGCAGTGCCTTAACGTAAGCGTCGGCATAGGTGCGGTTAATCGCAAGACTAAGTGAATTATCAGCCGTATCCTCGATAAGCACCGAAACCTCAACCTTACCGCGTGAAATACGCGAAGAAAGCAATGATTTGATTTTTTCATCAATAAACTGATAAGCACGCGGCATACGTGAAGAATATTCAAAGTAGCGGTGATTTACCGATTTGATTTCTACGGTAATATCAAAATCCTGCTCACTTACCTTTCCGCGACCAAAGCCTGTCATACTTGTAACCAACAAGGGTGCCCCCTTTATAAATATAATATATAATTATTCAATATATTTTAACAAAAAAACTCCGTAATGTCAACCAAAAGCGAACTGTAGACACCTTTTAAACGCAAAAAAAGTAACGGAGGCGCATTAATGCACCTCCGTTTTTGTTTAAATTCAATTATTCAGCAGCTTCGGTTTCTACGGTTTCAGCAACTACAACCTCTTCTTCAGAAGCGGTAGCAACAACGCTGTCCTCTTCAACCTTTTCTTCTACCGGCTCTTCCTTTACCTCAGGTTCGAGCAAAGCGCGGATAGAAAGGCTAACGCGTTTCTTCTCAAGGTCGATAGCTGTAATCTTAGCCTCTACCTCCTGACCAACGGTTAACTCATCCTGCGGCTTAGCAACGTGCTTATTAGCAATCTGAGAAATGTGAATAAGACCGTCAACGCCTGCAATAATACGGGCAAATGCGCCGTATGTAGTCATGCTAACGATGGTAGCCTTAACAACATCATCAACAGAATAGTTATTCTGGAAGATAGTCCAAGGATTATCCTCTGCCTTCTTGTAGCCCAAGGAAATCTTCTTCTTTTCTGTATCAAGACTCTTAACGTAAACCTCGATGGTATCGCCAACAGAAAGTACCTCTGCAGGATTCTTGATGCGTGACCAAGAAAGCTCAGAAATATGTACCATTCCGTCAACACCGCCGATGTCAACAAATGCGCCATAGGTGGTAAGGGACTTAACAACACCTGTGTAGCGTGCACCTTCTTCGATGCTTGCCCAAACCTTAGCCTCGGCTTCCTTTCTTGCCTCACGAAGAACGCTGCGAATGGAGCCGACTGCTCTGCGGCCGCGACCGATTTCGATGATTCTGAACTGAACCTCTTTACCCTTTAAATCCTCAAGAGAATCAGAACGTGATGCTGTAGCCTGAGAAGCAGGGATAAATACGCGGATGTTATTTGAAATAACATCAACACCACCCTTGTTAATACCACGAACAACACCATTAAGCACTTCACCGGATTCTTTGGCGGCAACTATATTGTCCCAACCGGCAATAGCATCGTAACGACGCTTTGAAAGCATTGCGGTTCCTTCCTGGTCATTGATTTTCATAATGATAAGATTAAGCTTATCATCAACCTTAACCTCGCTTAACATATCAACGTTAGAATCAGAAGAATACTCATCAGCAGTAACGTAGCCCGTTACACCTCTTCCAATATCCACCGTGATTTCTGATGCGTTTACCGCAATTACGGTACCGCAAACCTTTTGGTCACCCGTAAGGCTGTTGAGCGAAGCCTCAAATGCTTCCTCATCTGTCATTTCTTCGAAGCTCTTCTGAACAGTTTCTTTTACCTCCATCTGTTCATCAACCGGTTGTAAAATTTCCGACATGGTTTTAATAACCTCCTTTATAATACCCGCGGGCGTTGAAGCGCCTGCGACCACACCAACCGTAGACAC
>JAXJYT010000154.1:0-9804 GCA_036306845.1 Acutalibacteraceae bacterium
ATTAAATTCTAATATTTAATTTTGCACAACATTCATTGCAATGGGATAGGACAAATTTTTACTAAAAATTTGTCGCAAAATCAAAGATTTTGTGGCGAAACTTGTTTCGCCTAACCTATTCCATTGTGAGATAATAATTCATATTATCATACCATATTTTATGAAATAAAGCAACTATATATTATATATAATATAATTGGTAATTAGAAATTAGCAAATAGTTATTAAGTGATAAGTGGAAAGTGGAAAGTTAATGTGTGCGCAAAGCGCACGATATAAATCCGTGCCGTAGGCACACCTAAACTTAACACTTAACACTTAACATTTAAGCACATATAATTACTATTTGAACAATGCACATTAAAAAAGGCCGAGGTTTCCCTCGGCTTTTTTATCTATTTAACCCTTTTAGTTTTTGTTTTAAAAAGCGCTACTGCGCCATGAAGCAGAAGATTTATCACAAGAATAAGCAACGATACGATTCCTGCGTTTCCAAGCTGCATTTGCGCCTCAAACTGATTTATCATAAGTGAAATCGGTTTGTTGTTTGTGTTTGCAAGGAAGGAAACCGCCGAAATGGTCATCATACTGTTTACAAAGAAATACAAAAACATTTCGGCAAGCGTTGATACGCTTTGTGGCAGGAAAACGTCCTTAATCATTCTGAAGCGGCTGATTCCGAGCGTTTTACCAACATCCTCAAGATTTTCGTTAATCTTTGCAAGCGAGTTATACATCATAAGATATGGGGATGCGATAAAGTGAACAAGATTCACCATTATCAGTATTATAAGCGTGCCGTAGATAAAGCTTCCGTTATAGAAAATTACGTAGGACAGACCAAGCACGATACCGGGCACCGCCATTGCGGTAATGGATATAAGATGCAGAAGCTTCGAAAGTCCCGTTTTCATACGCGCCGTAAAGTAGGCGGTAATGAACGCCACCGCAATACCGATAATTGCAACAAAAAGCGCTATTACGGCAGAATTGAGCAGATATTTATCGCCGCCGAGCTTTATTACACGCTCTAAATTATATAACGAAAAGCTCATATCGGTGGGATATTTCTTTGAAAAGCCCAATACCAAGAAGGACAAAATCGGCAACAGTATAAAAAGGCTTACCACACCGCAAAAAACGTATGCCGCAACGCGCGACACTACACTCTTTGTAGGCGCTACGGGGGTGGTAACGTAACCGCTGTTTCCCCTGTCCTTATTTAAAAGGTCGACCAAAAAGGCTATAACGGCGGGAACGAGCAAAAGTATGCCGTACACACTACCCTTGCCGAAATCAAGCTGACCGATAACGTCCTGATACATTACAACGGCAATAGTCTTGAACTTGCCGCCGACCATAAGCGGTACACCGTAGTCGGTAATAACCATCGTAAATACCGAAAACACAACCGATATAAGCGGCTTTCGCAGAAAAGGAAGCGTGATGCTTGTAAAACGGCGCCATTTGTTTATGCCAAGCACCCGCGCCGCCTCATAAGGAGTACCGTTTTCGTACTTCATTATATCGCGAAGCATTATAAAGGCAACGGGGCAGGAATAAAGGAATGCGCCCGCAACGATTCCCCAAAAGCCGTAGATGCTTGTGTTCACACCCAAAAAGCGCTTAAGTATACCGTTGTTGCCCATAAGAATGACCAAGCCCATTCCGTGCGAAATAGAGGGAATGAGCATCGGCATAAGCATAATTATACCGAGCATCGCCTTACCCTTTATGGTGGTGCGCTCAACGCTGACTGCTAAAAAGTATGCAACGACAACGGTGATTACCGTGGCGGTAAGGGATACCGTTACCGAATTAAGTATAATCTGCCCGATGGCGTAGGATGAAAAAACGTCGCGGAAATTCTGCGCGCTTATGCCTAAAAGCATTCTGCCGATGGGCAAAAGCAGACAAAAGCAGAACACCAGAAGCATTATAACCTTATAAAGCTCGAAGCGGCGCTCACTGCCTGCGGGTTTTACCTTACTGCTCATTTTTGCCACCCACGTACTGCTTTATCGAATCGTACTTTGCCTTAAGATTATCTATAACGAAGCTCTTAACGTATTCGTTGGCAGGATTTTTTATTATGTTTTCGGGGGTATCAAGCTGGACTAACCGACTGTTTTCCATAACCATTATTCTGTCGGAAAGGGCAAAAGCCTCCTCTTGATCGTGGGTTATGTATATCATCGTAGTACCGAACTTCTTCTGAAGCTCCTTAAGCTCACGGCGCAGAGCAATTCTTGTTTCAACGTCAAGAGCGCTCATCGGCTCATCGAATAAAATAATATCGGGGTTTGTTACAAGGGTACGCGCAATTGCCACCCTTTGCTGTTGACCGCCCGAAAGGCTTATAGGCTTTTTGCCCGCGTGTTCTGCAAGACCCATTGCCTCAAGCATTTCCATAGCCGTTTTTTCGGCATCCTTGCGCGTCGCCTTATTGATTTTAAGACTGTACGCAACGTTGCCGAGCACCGTCATATTTTCGAAAAGCGCAAAGTTCTGAAAAACCATACCCATCGAGCGCGCCGAAGGGTCAAGCCTTGTGATGTTCACGCCATCGGCAAAAATATCACCGCCCGAAGCCTCCAAAAGTCCGATAAGAATACGAAGCAATGTAGTTTTTCCGCAACCTGAAGGACCTAAAATGGACAAAAACTCACCGTCGTACACGTCAAAGCTCACGTTATCGAGTGTTGTTTTATCGCCATATCTTTTATATAGATTACGAATTTCAAGCTTTACCTTTTTGTTTAGTACTTCCACTTTTTAAGTAACTCCTCTTTATATTCTGAAGTGTTGCCGCTCATATCGGCATACTGTATATCGGTAGGATGATTCTCCAAGGTATAGGTCTTGTCCTTAAATATCCTTTCGGGGTAGAATTCTCCGCACATAACCTCGGCATAATCCGTTGCAAGGTATTGGAAAACTTCCTTTACGCCCGCCTTTTCTTCCTTACCCGCAACGATGCTCTGACCGTAGAACGAGAAGGGTGAACCCTCATCAAAGAACAAAAGCTTAAAGGGCGCGTTTTCATCATTGATTTTAACAACGGCGTTGCCCGTCATACCGAAGCCGATTGCCGCCTCGCCCTGTAAAAGCGCGTTGATGGGACCCGAGCCCGATGAAGTAAACTGGAATACGTTTTCAGAAAGCTTATCAAAATACTCGAACGCCTTTTCCTCACCCAAAGCGTTTATACGGGAAAGCAGGAACATATATCCCGTACCCGATGACTTGGGGTTGGGCATACTAACAAGGTCCTTGTACTTGGGGTCCAATAAATCCTCGTAGCAGGTGGGTTCGGAAAGCTTCTTCTGCTTTAAAACCTCGGTATTTACGACAACCGCGCCGCCCGTTCTGCAAACGGGAACAAAGTTATCGGAAAAAATGGAATCCTCACTAAATACGCTTATATCAACAATTTTAGAAATATCAGCAAGTCCGCCCGCCGCATCAAGCTTCTGAATGTAGGGGTATTCGAGCGAATATACAATATCGCACTCGGTATTCTTACCCTCGTTTATAAGCTTTGCCGCCATATCACCGGTAGAGCTATACTCAACTATAACATCGTATTCGGGAAATTTTTCATCAAGCTTTTCCTGCAAGCTTTCTACAATATAATCTTCCGCGCTGGTGTAGATAAGTATGGTTTCCTTCTTCTCACCGCAGCCCGCAAATATTGTGCAAATAAGTGCCAAACATATAACTATTGCCGCAAATCTTGTGGTTTTCATAAAAAATCTCCTTCGTGTTCAAAAATCTTTGTGCGAGTTCTGAAAATGAACATCATCTCGTTTAGTATAACAAATTTCGCCTAAAAGTCAAGTTATTTTTTCTTGAACACGAAAAAATTTGAACATTATGGTAGACAATTCAAGTTGCTTGTGCTATAATGGTACGGCAATAAACTTTGGGGGTTATTGATAATGCTTACAAGAAAACAGTTTGATATCCTTGAATATTTAGCCATAAACGGTGCAGCATCACAGCGCAAAATCGCCGAAGGCACCAACCTTTCGGTTGGAATTGTAAACAAAACATTTAAAGAGCTTGATGCGTGCGGCTTGGTTTTAAACGGTGAAATTACTGCGGCGGGACTTGACGCGCTTGAACCGTATCGCGCCAAACGCGCAATATTTATCGCGGCGGGCTTCGGCTCAAGAATGGTGCCCGTAACGCTTAATACGCCAAAGCCCTTGGTGCGTGTAAACGGCACTCGCCTTATCGACACCCTTATCGATGCGGTGCTTGCGGCGGGTATAGAAGAAATCTACGTTGTGCGCGGATATTTGGGCGAACAGTTTGACCAGCTTTTATATAAGTATCCTATGATTAAGTTTATTGAAAATCCGATTTATAACGAAGCAAATAATATTTCTTCGGCTCTGCTTGCCGCTCATCTTATGGAAAATGCTTACGTTATGGAAGCCGATTTACTGCTCTATAACCCCAAAATCATAAAGAAATATCAGTACAATTCCAACTACCTTGGCGTTAAGGTTGACAAAACTGACGACTGGTGCTTGGTTACCGACAGTCGCGGTATGATAAAGCGCCTTGGTATCGGCGGTACCGACTGTTACCATCTGTACGGCGTTTCGTATTGGGACGGTGAACAGGGTGCCAAGCTTTCAAAGCATATCAAAATGGTGTTTGACTCACCCGGTGGTAAGGAACGCTATTGGGATCAGGTTCCGCTTGAATATTATTTGAAGGAATACTCGGTCGGTGTCCGCGAATGCACCTTCGATGATATTACCGAAATTGATACCTTTAACGAGCTTAAAAAGCTTGACAAAACATACGATATTTAAAATACGAAACCGCGGATTTACAAATGTGAATCCGCGGTTTTTGCATTTTTATACGGCACCCCTCATATATTTTGATACGGGGGGATTATATGAAAGCTTTAAAAATTATAATATCGGTGACGCTTGTCGCCTTACTGCCGCTTTTTTCACTTAACTGCGCCGCCGCAACAATTTCAAGTGAATGTGATATAAGCGATATTGCGGTACCCATTTCCACCGTTACAGAAGACGTACCCGTCGGCACCACGCTTGACATCAAGGCAAAATCGGCAATTCTTTTAGAGCCGTATTCGGGGCAGATTCTCTACGAAATGAATGCCGATGAGTTGTTGCCGCCCGCATCTATTACCAAGATAATGTCGCTTTTGCTTATTATGGAGGCGATTGATAGCGGCGCTCTGAAGCTTGAAGACGTCGTGACGGGCAGCGCCCACGCGGCAAGTATGGGCGGCTCACAGATATGGCTTGAGGAGGGTGAGTCGATGACGGTTGATGACCTTCTGAAAGCCACGGTAATAGCCTCTGCCAACGATGCCACGGTAGCTCTTGCCGAAGCGATAGCGGGCAGTGAGGAGGGCTTTGTGGCGTTGATGAACGAACGCGCAGGTGAGCTTGGTATGCAAAGCACCGTCTTTAAAAACGCTACGGGGCTTGATGCCGACGGTCACCTAAGCACCGCGCACGACGTAGCGCTTATGTCGGCGGCGCTAATAAAATTTCCGCTTATTAAAAAATACTCTACCGTTTGGATGGACACACTGCGCGACGGACAAAGTGAGCTTGTAAACACCAATAAGCTTGTCCGTTTTTATGAGGGTACGACTGGACTTAAAACGGGTACCACCTCAGGCGCGGGGTACTGCCTTTCGGCTACCGCCCAACGTAACGGAATGGAGCTTGTTGCAGTAATTATGAGTGGGAACACCTCTCAAGACCGTTTTGAAGGCGCCAAAAAGTTGCTTGATTACGGCTTTGCAAATTTCTGCTACACCAAGGTAACGCCCGACCTGAATGACGTACGCGCGCTTCCCGTAGAGGACGGAGAAAGCCGCTTCGTAAATATAGAACCGAAGGGAGATTTCGGCGCCCTGCTTCAGAAATCGCAGTCACAGAGCATCACGCAAAAGCCCGTTTTCAAGGAAAACCTGACTGCGCCCATAAAAAAGGGCAAAAGTCTTGGCGTAATCGAAATTTATTCGGGTGATACACAAATCGGCGCCATTGATATAGTTGCAAGTGAAACGGTCAGAAAAATGCGCTTTTCCACCGCGCTTTTGTGGCTTCTTAAAGGGCTTGTGGAAATATAGTTAAAGTGGAAAGTTGAAAGTGATAAGTGGAAAGTTATGGTGTGCGCAAAGCGCACGATATATATAAAGTCGGCAACGCCGACACCTTAACTTCTTCACTCTTCACTATTACTTATTACTTAATCGACAAGTTTCGTTAGAGAATAGTGAAAAGTGAAGAGTTAATAGTGAAAAAGTAAAATCGACAAGCTTCCCAAGAAACTTGTCGATTTTGGCGCGCTGGAGAAGATTCGAACTCCCGACCTTCTGGTCCGTAGCCAGACGCTCTATCCAGCTGAGCTACCAGCGCAAAACATATTAAAATGTTTACTCGGTTTTAAACCGCCATAGTATAATACCACAATTGTTTCAGAAAATCAAGACTTTTTTTATTTTTTCTATATTTTTTAGTTTTTGGGCGGTGAAATCCTTGCGCGACCTGCTTTTTTCAATCAATAAATTCGTGTGGGGACCGCCCACCCTGCTGCTTTTACTTGTAACGGGAATAATTCTTACCCTTCGTACCCACTTTTTCCAGATACGCGGTATGAGGGTAGCAATACGCTCTCTGTTATCAGGGCACGACACGTCCGACGGAATCACACCGCTACAGTCGGTATCGGCGGCGCTTTCGGGGACACTCGGCACGGGCAACATAGTCGGTGTTTCGGGCGCTATCGCATTAGGCGGACCGGGCGCGGTATTCTGGATGTGGGTCTCGGCCTTTTTCAGTATGATTATAAAGTACGCCGAAATCGTACTATCGGTGCACTACCGTGAGCGGTTGTCCGACGGCACCCTTGCTGGCGGTACGATGTACGTTATAAAAAATGCGCTACCCCATAGCTACCGCTTTTTAGCTACCATTTTTGCATTATTTGGTGTTGCCGCCGCATTCGGCGTGGGAAATCTGACACAGATTAACACGCTCACCGCGTCAAGCGTGGCGCTTCTCCGCGAATATGCCCTTTTACACCCCAACAACGAGGTTTACATAAAACTTGCGATTGGCACGCTTTGCGCCTTTCTACTTTTTAAAGCACTTAAAAGTGACCGCTCTACCGCACGCTTTTGCGAACGGCTTATACCCATAGCCGCTTTGCTTTATGCCGTAATCACGCTTGGTGCCATAATCAAAAACTACCGTGAACTACCACACGTTTTCGCCGAAATCTTTACCGCCGCCTTTTCACCGCGCGCCGTTACGGGCGGTGCGGTAGGCTCTGCATACGTAGGACTTCGCGTCGGCATCGGTCGCGGAATTTTCTCTAACGAGGCAGGTATGGGCACCGCGCCAATAGCCTATTCGTGCGCAGGCGGTACCCCGCGCGAGCTTGGCGCTCTTGGTATATTAGAGGTGTTTGTTGACACCGTTATCGTTTGCACCCTCACCGCGCTTACCGTCTTGTGCGTCGGCGATATTCCCTACGGCACCGATTTGGGCGCGGCGCTCACCCTCTCGGCGCTCACTGCGGTATGGGGTCGCGGCGTAGTTCTGCTCTTCTGCCCTGCGGTGTGCCTTTTTGCCTTTTCCTCTACGGTCGGGTGGGGACTTTACGGCACACGCTTTGTGGGGTATTTATGGGGTAGCCGTGCGGTGCAGATTTTCAAAACCATATTTCCGCTCGCCTGTATAGCGGGGGCACTTTTCCGCGCCGATACGGTATGGCTTGCCGCCGAAATCTTCAACGGTCTTATGGCGCTCCCCAACACCTTCGTACTGCTTATGCTTTCTGATAGCGCACAGTTAAACAGAGTGAAAAGTTAATAGTGAAAAAGTAAAAACGACAAGCTTTCCTTGAAGCTTGTCGTTTTTTGTGAAACTACAACACCTGTACGCAAACTATACGGTCGAGTCGCTAACATAGGATTAGCACAAGACTTTAGAACGAATTGTGTGTCGAGCCTCTCGACTGGTGGAGACGGTGGGGATTGAACCCATGACCTTACGGATGCGAACCGTACGCTCTCCCAGCTGAGCTACGCCCCCATATCTACCACTACATAATACATCATTAAATTTATTTTGTCAAAACTTTTTTGCTGTTGAAAAGCTTTACGATTAAGGGAATTAAAATCAACTGAAGCACGATACCAAGCAGAGCATCGGCAAATCCGCCTACAAGAAAAGCCGTAAAGGTAAAACTCTTACCTGCAACACCTAAAAGCAGAGCCTTTGTAGCGCCCCACACAACCCTGCCGCCGAGCATTGCGGCAATGAGCGAGATATAAATTCCCATAATATTTTTTCGCGTGCGGTTATACACAAGACCGATTATAAGTCCGTACGCCGCAAGCTCTGCCGCCATCCACACGGCATTAGGATACATAGGCGGCATACCGAAGATTGCCGAGCGTAAAAAAGGTAGGATAAGTCCCACGCTTCCGCCCCAAATCGAGCCGCACAAAATACCGCAAAGCATTACGGGTAGGTGCATCGGCAAAAGGGTATCGCCAATTTCCTTGATTTGCATAGTAAAAAGCGGTAATACTAATCCTATACTTAAAAATACCGCCGATAATGTAAGCTTTCTTGTGGTTGTTTTCACAGGGACACCTCTCTCGTTTTTTATATTATATATTTTAACACGCTAATTTTCAACACACACTTGAAATTTTTTTTATTTGCACTAAAATATTAGCGGAGATGAATTTATGTTAGTTTTTTTGATTATTACGGTTGTTGTCGTAGGTGTGATTTTAGCCGCATCGTATATCTGCTATAAAATGGCGTTTTTTGCGCCCGACCGTAACCCCAACGCACCCGTAGAAATCGTACCCGCGGGCAAGGAATACGAGCCTTTTCGTGAAAGTATGCTCAAATGGGCGCAGGAAACCGCCGATACGCCCCACAAGGAATACAGTATAACATCTTTTGACGGACTTACTCTATACGGAAGGTATTACGAGTGTAAGGCAGGCGCGCCGATTGAACTGATGTTCCACGGATACAGAGGAAACGCCGTACGCGACCTTTCGGGCGGTATGCAGCGTTGCTTTGCGCTTTCGCATAACGCCTTTATCGTTGACCAACGGTGTAGCGGTAAAAGCGGCGGCAACGTAATCAGCTTCGGCATAAACGAACGCCGCGACTGTCTTTCGTGGATTGACTTTATAATAAAGGAATTGGGCGCAGACACTAAAATCATCCTTTGCGGAATTTCAATGGGCGCCGCAACCGTACTGATGGCGGCGGGTGAGGAATTGCCATCAAACGTAATCGGCGTGCTTGCCGACTGCGGCTACAACAGTGCGCGTGATATTATTTGCAGCGTTATAAAGAAACTGCATCTTCCCCCTAACCTTTGCTATCCGTTCGTGCGGCTTGGCGCACGCCTTTTCGGGCATTTTGATTTAGAGGAAACCTCACCGCAAGAGGCAATTGCAAAATGCAAGATACCCGTAATATTCTTCCACGGCGAAGCGGATAATTTTGTGCCCGCGCATATGAGCAAAACGAATTTTGATGCCTGCACCGCAAAAAAGCGCCTTGTAACCGTACCCGATGCCGCGCACGGACTGTCCTATTTAGTCGACCCCGACACATACCTACGCGAGCTTAAACAATTTTTTAATTAGCAAATAGTTGTTAAGTGGAAAGTTGAAAGTGGAAAGTGAAAAGTTAATGTGTGCGCAAAGCGCACGATATAAATCCGTGCCGTAGGCACACCTAAACTTAACACTTAACA
>JAXJYT010000155.1:0-4211 GCA_036306845.1 Acutalibacteraceae bacterium
AAATCAAAGATTTTGTGGCGAAACAGAAGTGTTTCGCCTAACCTGTTCCATTATAATAAAATAAAAGTTATGTTATAAAGGAGAAATAACGATGGCTATTACAAAAAGCTTTTTCGGCACCACGGCAGACGGCAGAGAGGTTTCTTGCTACAAAATTACCGCAAACGGTATGGAGGCGGAGGTTTTAGACTACGGCGCTACCATCAGAACGTTACTCGTTCCCGACAAGTCGGGCAACCTTGTTGACGTGGTTCTGGGCTATGATACCATTGCGGAATATGAAAAGAATGACGGCTATTTAGGCGCTACAATCGGTCGTGTGGGCAACCGCATACGCGAGGGTAAGTTTACGCTTGGCGGCAAGGATTACACACTTGCAATAAATAACGGACCCAACCACCTTCACGGCGGTCTTGTGGGATTTGATAAGTATATATGGGATACCGAAATCTGCGGTGATACGTTAAAGCTTTCGATTCTTTCTCCCGATGGGGATGAGGGTTATCCCGGTAATCTGAAGGTTACGGTTACGATGGGCTTTGAGGACAACGGCTTCGCGCTTTCCTATACCGCTACCACCGATAAGGACACGCCGCTTAACCTTACCAACCACACCTACTTCAACCTTAATGGCAAGGGCGATAATTCGACACATCTTTTAACCCTTGATGCCGATGCCTTTACCATAAATGATGAAAACTGTCTGCCTACGGGTGAGATTGTATCGGTTGAGGGTACCGCGATGGATTTCCGTACCGAGCACGCTATCGGTGAGCGCATCGACAGCACCGAGCCTTGTGTTGCACTTTCGGGCGGATACGATTCTAACTACATATTAAACCGTCCGGATTTCTGCCGTGTCCGTACGTCAGAGAGCGGCATCGTTATGAACGTTACCACTACTGAGCCGGGCGTACAGCTTTATAGCGGCAACTTTACCACGCTTCGCGCAGGTAAGGGCGGAAGCAAGATTGACCGCCGCTATGCGATATGCCTTGAAACGCAGCATTACCCCGATAGCATCAACCACCCTGAGTGGCCTACAACGGTGCTTAAAGCGGGCGAAACCTATAATAGTAAAACCGTATATAGCTTTAGTGTAGAGAAATAACAAAAGCCCCGCATTTTTTGCGGGGCTTTTTATACGTTGTGCGCTTTACGCACACATTAACTTTCCACTTTTCATTTTATACTTAACGCTTTTATTTCGCACCCCTTATAATAGTGCATAAGAATCTCTTTATAGCTGCTGCCCTGCTGCGCCATATAGTTGGCACCCGTCTGGCTCATACCTACGCCGTGACCGTAGCCTAATACGGTGAAGACAAATTTTTCGCCGTTATATTCTATACTGAAATTTGATGAGCGTAGGGAAAGCGCCTTTGAAACGGTGCTTCCCGAGAGCTCTTTACCGCAAAATTCAAGACTTACCACCCGTTTTGAGTCGGCAACGGTTATGTTTTTGAACCAATTTTTAGCGTCGCCCGATGCGGTAGCGTACGCGGAGAGCTTTTGGGCTAATTCATCACCTGTGAATTCGGCGGTGGATATATATTTTTCGTTGATTTTGTCTCCCGTGCTTGACACCTCAACAAGATAGGGGATATCCTTGCCCCACGCATCGCGGCAGGCGGTAGTTGTGCCCGAGGACATCGCGTGGTAAACGGCAAGCGCACATTCACCATTGTAGGTTATAAGCTGTCCTTCGACGTCGGATACTGCGCGGTCGATTTTATCAAGGTATTCCTCTGCTTTTTCGCCCCACTTTTCGCGAGCGGCGGCATCCGATACGTAGCCTTGGTCGGTCTGACTGTCGGCAGTAACGTCATAGTAGAGCCCCTTGCGGCCTTCTGCGCGATAGCACGCAAAGGTGTATGCGGCAACCGCCTGCGCCTTGAGTGCCTCGATTTCGTAAAGCGCGGGCATTTCGGCGGCAACTACGCCGCGAATATAATCCTTACGTGAAAGCGTAGTGGTTTTTCCGTCTATAAGCACCGAAAATTCCTTGTATTCGCAGGCGGAGGGGGATGAATTGTTCTCGGTGATTCCGCTTACTGTGGCGGCGACGTCTGTTGTGGCGGCTTCGGTGTTTTTTACAAGTCCGATGGGACACGCCAACATAACCACAAGAACGATAAGCGATGTTAAAACCGTGCATTTCATAAATTTCACAACTCCAGTTTTTTAGACTATTGACTTTTAGGTCAAAATTATATAAAATAATATATGATTTTGTTTACAAAAAAATGATACTCGAAGGTGTAGTTATGAGATACAAGCATATAATGTTGTCTTTGGGAATTTCTCTTCCCGTGTGTGTGCTTTTGCGCACGTTCCAATTGCTTTTTATGATAGAGGGCAAAACGGGATTTGTCGGTAGAAATTACACCTACCTAAGCGCCGCGATTATGATAATAATTTTTGCCGCGGCGGCGCTCAACACCATATTTGGCGCAACCGTTCACAGAAGTCCCAAAAGGATGCCTAAGGTTAACATTGCTCTTGGTATCAGCGCTATGCTTTTGGGATGCGCGATTATATACGATAGTATAAACTCTATTGTAGAGATGCCTGTTACAAGCTGGCAAAACTTTGTTATGGTGGTAATGGGCTGCGTTTGCGCGATATGGTTTATGGCGTACGGCGCAAAGGCGGTTTACAATTACAAGCTTCCGCATCTTACATACGTTATTCCCGTAATTTACTGGGCGGCAAAGTTTATCGTTGTGTTTACAAGCATTTCTCCGCTTACGCTTATTACCGACAACGTGTTTGTGCTTATTTCCTACTGCGCAGTTTTAATCTTTATGTTTGAATTTGCAAAGGTAGCAAACAATATCGATAAGGATACAACTTATAAAAAGCTTCTTTCAAGCGGTATTGCTTCAACAATACTTTGCGCGGTTTCTTCGCTTCCCCGTCTTATCGCAACGGGCGCGGGTACGATTGAGTCGCTTCACGATAGCGTAAGCTCGGTGTTTGTATCACTTGTTACGGGTATATTTGTTCTTGTATATTGCTTATCGCATTTTTCAAATTCAAATCTTTCTTATAAGAAAAACAAAAGACCGATAAATCTTGATATATTACCGATTGAGGGACATTCGGATTCCTTCTACACGGGCAACAAGTAGTAAATTGACAAAGTAAGATTTTTTGTATATAATTAAAAGGTATAAGACATACTAAATTTAGAGAAACGGGGGTGCTGTGCGTGGAAAAATTTGTAATCAGCGGCGGAAAAGCGCTTAAGGGTACGGTCCGTATTAGCGGCGCCAAAAATGCCGCGGTGGCAATTCTTCCTGCGGTGCTTCTGGCAAACAGCCCCTGTGTTATAGAGAATCTTCCCGAAATTTCGGACGTTGGCATATTGCTTAAATCCATGCAGGAATTGGGTGCTAAGATAAGACCGATAAACCGCAATTCAGTCGAAATTGACCCGCAGAACGTAAGCTCGTTTATCGTTCCTAAGGAAATGGCGGAGCGTATGCGCGCTTCAAGCTATTTTTTGGGCGCTCTGCTCGGTCGGCTTAATCACGCGCGCGTGGCACCTCCCGGTGGGTGCAACTTCGGTGTGCGCCCCATTGACCAACACATAAAGGGCTTTGAAGCGCTTGGCGCCAAGGTCACTATTGAAAACGGAATGGTGGATGCCAAGGCTCCCGTTTTGCGCGGCGGTACTGTGTATCTTGACGTTGTATCGGTTGGCGCTACCATCAATATTATGCTTGCGGCGGTAAAGGCAAAGGGCCTTACTGTTATTGAGAATGCCGCGCGTGAACCGCACATTGTTGATTTGGCAAACTTCTTAAATTCTATGGGCGCCAATATTATGGGCGCGGGAACAAACGTTATTAAAATTCGCGGTGTGGATGCGCTTCACGGCACCACCTATAGCATTATTCCCGACCAGATAGAAGCGGGAACATATATGATGGCGGCTGTGGCTACGGGCGGTGACGTGCTTGTTGAGAACGTAACGCCCAAGCATCTTGAATCTATTATGTCCAAGCTTTCCGAAATGGGCGCTACCGTTACCGAGTATGATGAGGCAGTGCGCGTTACTATGTCGGGCAGACCCCGCAGATGCAACGTTAAAACTATGCCGCATCCCGGCTTCCCAACCGATATGCAACCCCAGATTGCAACGGTACTTGCTATCGCAGAGGGTACAAGTATCGTGACCGAGGGTGTGTGGGACAGTCGTTTCA
>JAXJYT010000156.1:0-6472 GCA_036306845.1 Acutalibacteraceae bacterium
AATCAGGCTAGACTTAAGTGCCATGCCCGCGTACGTGCTAAAGTAAGCGGTACAGCAGCTTGTCCCCGCCTCGATGTATTCCGCTCCAACAGCAATATCTATGCCCAGCTTATCGATGATGTAAACGGCGTAACACTCGCCGCTGCTGCTTCCAACGAAAAGGATTTCGCTGAAAACGGCGGCAACTGCGAGGGTGCACGCAAGGTTGGACAGTTAATCGCTGAACGTGCCGCAGCTAAGGGTATCACTGAGGTTGTATTTGACCGCGGTGGCTCATTTATCACGGCCGTGTCAAGGAGCTTGCCGAAGGTGCCCGTGAGGGCGGCCTCAAGTTCTAAAAAGGAGGAGGAATACTTTTGGCTACAAATATTGACGCATCGACATTAGATTTACAGGAACGTGTAGTTTCTATAAACCGTGTATCCAAGACCGTTAAGGGCGGACGCATTATGAAGTTCTCAGCTTTGGTTGTTGTAGGCGATGGTAACGGTATCATCGGCTATGGCCTTGGTAAAGCAGGCGAAGTTCCGGACGCTATCCGCAAGGGTATCGAGGATGCAAAGAAGAACCTTATTAAGGTTTCTTTAAAGGGTACTACTATCCCTCACGAAATTATTGGAGAATTTGGCGCAGGTCGCGTGCTTTTGAAGCCCGCCGGCCCCGGTACCGGTGTTATCGCCGGCGGTGCAGTTCGTGCCGTTGTTGAAATGGTTGGTATCAAGGATATCCGTACAAAGGCGCTCCGCTCCAACAATCCGTGCAACGTAGTTCGTGCAACAGTTGCAGGCCTTGCAGCTCTTCGTGATGCTGAGCAGGTTGCTGCTGTTCGTGGCAAATCCGTTAAGGATATTATAGGTTAAGGAGGAGCAGCACTATGGCAACAAAGAAAAAGGCTGCCGGCCTTACTGTAAAGCTCGTAAAGAGCACAATCGGTTCCAAGAAGGACCAGATTGCTACTGTAGAAGCTTTAGGTCTTCATAAGCTTGGTGACGTTTCGGTTCAGCCCGACAACGCTCAGACAAGAGGTAAAATCAACAAGGTATGCCACCTTGTAAAGATAATCGAAGGCTAAAACATTCTACAAAGGTCACATTTTGTGACCGCGAATCAAGCAAGGAGGTGCGAACAATGAAATTGCATGAATTGTCTCCGGCTGAAGGCTCTGTAAAGGAGTCTAAGCGTATAGGCAGAGGTCACGGTTCAGGTAACGGCAAAACAGCCGGTAAGGGCCACAAGGGTCAGAAGGCCCGTGCAGGTCACGGTATGAGAATCGGCTTCGAAGGCGGTCAGATGCCCCTTCAAAGACGTGTACCGAAGCGTGGTTTTAATAACATTTTTGCAGAAGAGTGGATTGCTATTAACATTGCTGCTCTCGAGGTGTTCGAGGATGGCGCAACCGTTGATGCTGCTGCTCTTGCTGAAAAGGGAATAATTGCTAAGGCAAACAAGCCTGTTAAGGTTCTTGGTAATGGCAAGCTCACAAAGAAGCTTACTGTAAACCTTAATGCCTTCTCTGCATCTGCTGCAGAGAAAATCGGCGCCGCAGGCGGAAAGGCCGAGGTGATCTGATTATGCTGGAAACCATAAAGAATGCGTGGAAGATTAAAGAAATCAGAAATAAGATTCTCTTTACAATTCTTATAATCGCAATATTCCGCATAGGTTCAGTTATCCCCGTTCCCTACATTGATGTAGAGGCTCTTAAGTCGGCTACAACAGGTGAGGGAGCAAACCAGTTCTTCAGCTACCTGTCAGTTCTTACAGGTGGTGGTCTTGAGTACGGTGCGATATTCGCTATGTCGGTTACCCCGTACATCAACTCTTCAATTATCATCCAGTTGCTTTGCGTAGCTATTCCCGCACTCGAGCGTCTTTCAAAAGAGGGCGAAGAGGGTCAGAAGAAGCTTGCAAGCATCACACGCTACACCACGGTTATCTTAGCGCTTATACAGGGTACTGCTTACTTCTTCTATCTGAAGGGTAGCAACTTCTTAAGCGTTTCGGGCGGCGCAGTTGTATTTGCGGCATTCGTTATAGTGCTCGCATTTACCGCAGGCTCGGCACTTGTAATGTGGCTTGGTGAGCAGATAGACGTTAAGGGTATCGGCAACGGCATTTCTATGCTGCTTTTCGCAGGTATTCTTTCCCGCGGTCCTCAGGCGTTTGCTGCGCTCTGGGCTTACTGGAGTGAGCTTGACCGCAAGCTTGAGGTAGCTCTCATCGTAGTGCTCTTCCTCGCAATCATCGCGTTTATCGTATGGATGACCAACGCAGAGCGCCGCATACCCGTACAGTATGCTAAGCGCGTAGTCGGCAACAAGATGTACGGCGGCCAGAACACACATATTCCGATTAAGGTTAATATGTCCGGTGTTATGCCCATCATCTTTGCTTCCTCTATACTGATGTTGCCCACAATGATTCTTGGCTTTATGAGAAACACAACAACCTCGTTTGCTAAGGTTCTGGCACTCTTCAGTACACAGGGAATCTTCTACGCAGTGATTTACTTTATAATGATAATCGCATTTGCTTATTTCTATGCGACCATTCAGTTTAATCCCGTAGAGATGGCTAACAATCTTCGTAAAAACGGCGGTGCAATACCCGGTATTCGTCCAGGTAAGCCCACTTCCGATTTTATTTCCAAAATCTTGTCAAGAATAACTCTTATGGGTGCTATATTCTTAAGCGTTATCGCTATCCTTCCGATTATCGTAGGCTCGGTTGGCGGAATCAATATTTCGCTCGGCGGTACCTCGGTGCTCATTATGGTTGGTGTAGCACTTGACACTGTTCAGAATCTTGAGTCCCAGATGATGATGCGTCATTACAAGGGATTCCTTGATTAATCTAAAGAGGGGTATTGATATGAAGCTCATTCTTTTGGGTGCGCCCGGTGCCGGTAAAGGTACACAGGCAGAAATCATTTCTGAAAAGTATAATATCCCTACCATTTCAACGGGTAATATTATCCGTGCCGCTTTAAAGAACGGTACCGAAATGGGTCTTAAGGCAAAAGAATATACCGAAAAGGGCTTGCTCGTTCCCGATGATGTTGTAATCGGCATCATTCGTGAGCGTCTTAGCGAGGAGGACTGCAAGGATGGCTTCATCCTTGATGGCTTCCCCCGTACAATTCCTCAGGCAGAAGCGCTTGACAATATGGGTATCCCCGTTGATGCGGCGCTTTCTATTGAGGTTTCTGACAGCGACATCGTAAAGCGTATGTCCGGCAGAAGAGTGTGTGAGGTTTGCGGCGCAAGCTTCCATACCGAGTACAAGAAGCCCGAAATTGACGGCGTTTGTAATACCTGCGGCGGTAAGCTTGTTATCCGTAAGGACGATGAGCCCGAAACCGTGCTTAACCGCTTGAGCGTTTATCACGAACAGACCGAGCCGCTTAAGAGCTATTACAAGGCACAGGATAAGTTACTTATTGTTGAGGGTCAGGAGGAGCTTAAAGACACCACCGCCCTTACACTTAAGGCACTTTCGGAGATATAAGGTATATGATAGTCCTTAAAACCGGTCGCGAGCTTAAGGTAATGCGAGAAGCTTGCAGAATATCGGCCGGCGCATTAAAATTAGTTGGCAGTGCGGTAGAGCCGGGCGTTACCACGGCCGAGCTCGACAGGTTAGCCGAGGAGTATATAAGAAGCGAGGGTGCTGTCCCTAACTTCAAAAACTATGAAGGCTATCCTGCCACCGCCTGTATATCAATCAACAACGAGGTAATTCACGGCATACCTTCAAAATCGCGTAAGATAGTAGCGGGTGACATCGTTTCGGTGGACCTTGGCGCTATGTTTGAAGGATATCACGGTGATAATGCTGCTACTTTCGCTTGCGGAGATGTTTCGCCGGAAGCGAAGCGGCTGATGGACACAACCCGCGAGAGCCTTTACGAAGGCATAAAAGCGGCGCGTGTCGGCGGCAGAATCGGTGATATCAGCAACGCGGTTCAGCAGTATGTTGAGGCACGGGGTTTTTCGGTTGTCCGACAGTTCGTCGGTCACGGAATCGGCACTAAGCTGCACGAAGCCCCCGAGGTACCCAACTTCGGCACAGCAGGCAGGGGAATCCGCCTGATGCCCGGTATGACCTTGGCAATAGAGCCGATGGTCAATGCGGGATCCTTCGATGTAAAAATACTATCGGATGGCTGGACTGTGCTTACAAGGGATGGCTCACTCTCTGCCCATTTTGAACATACAATTGTTATTACACCCGACGGTCCTCAGATTATGACAATAGCTTGAGGTGCAATATGGTTGGTAAGGTTGTATATTCGGCAGCAGGGCGTGATAAGGGCAGATTTTTAGTTGTTGTAGGTGCAAACGGCGACCTTCCGCTCGTGTGTGACGGTAAGGAACGACCGCTTGAGCGACCAAAGCTTAAGAACCCTAAGCATCTACGGTTTACAAACATCCTGCTTGAGCCCCAACAGTACAATTCAAACAAGGCCTTGCGTCGTGCGCTTGCGGCACTGCGCGGCAATGTAAACGAATTTTGAGGAGGAAAATATTATGTCAAAATCAGATATGATAGAGCTTGAAGGCACCGTTGTTGAAGCAATGCCTAATGCAATGTTCAAGGTAGAAATACAAGGCGGACATCAGATTTTAGCCCATATATCAGGTAAGCTTCGTATGAATTTTATACGCATTCTTCCCGGTGATAAGGTTACTGTTGAAATGTCCCCGTACGATCTGTCAAAGGGACGCATTACTTGGCGTTCCAAGTAAGCAGACAAAATTTTTTAGGAGGTAAAATCCAAATGAAAGTCAGACCTTCTGTAAAAAAGATTTGCGAAAAATGCAAAATCATTAAGCGTAAAGGCAAAATAATGGTTATTTGTGAGAACCCCAAGCACAAGCAGCGTCAGGGTTAATAAATAACGGATTACGCAAATAGAAATATGGAGGTGCTTTGATAAATGGCACGTATTGCTGGTGTTGACCTTCCGAATGATAAGCGAGTTGAAATAGGCCTCACTTACATTTACGGTATCGGTCTTACAACATCTAAAAAGATTCTTGCTGACACAGGTATCAATCCCGATGTTCGCGTAAAGGATCTTACAGAGGAAGATATTTCCAAGCTGCGTGAGTACATCGACCACAACCTTCAGGTTGAAGGTGACCGTCGCCGTACCGTAGCATTGGACATCAAAAGACTTATTGAAATTGGCAGCTATCGCGGTCTTCGTCACCGTAAGGGCTTACCCGTAAGAGGTCAGCGTTCAAAGACTAACGCTCGTACTCGTAAGGGTCCGAAGAGAACGATTGCTAACAAGAAGAAATAAGTAGGAGGAAGAACTAATGGCTACTGCTAAAAAGGGCACGACACGTCGTCGTCGCGAAAAGAAAAATATTGAACGCGGTGCTGCTCATATCCAGTCAACCTTCAACAACACAATAGTTACCATTACCGATACTCAGGGCAATGCTCTTTCTTGGGCTTCTGCCGGTGAGCTTGGCTTCCGTGGTTCTAAGAAGTCTACTCCCTTCGCTGCACAGAGCGCTGCGGAATTGGCTGCTAAGAACGCTATGGAGCACGGTCTTAAGACTGTTGAGGTTTATGTTAAGGGTCCGGGTGCCGGTCGTGAGGCTGCTATCCGTGCGTTGCAGTCTGCAGGTCTTGAGGTTAACATGATTAAAGACGTTACCCCGATTCCTCACAACGGCTGCCGTCCTCCCAAGAGAAGACGCGTATAATTTTTCAAAACAATACTTGCAACCCAACGGTTGCGGCTAATAATTTGGAGGTGTAACAGATGGCAAGATATACCGGTGCAGTTTGCAGACTTTGCCGTCGCGAAGGACAGAAGTTGTTCCTTAAGGGCGAGCGCTGCTATTCTGAAAAGTGTTCTGTTGGTATCCGTGGCTATGCTCCCGGCCAGCACGGACAGGGTAGAAAGAAGTCATCCGAATACGGTTTGCAGCTTCGTGCAAAGCAGACCGCAAGACGTTTTTATGGCGTTCAGGAAAATCAGTTCCATCATTATTTCGAGATTGCTGAAAGAAAACAGGGCGTTACAGGTGACAACCTTTTAAAGATTCTTGAAAGCCGTCTTGATAATGTTGTATACAGAGTAGGCTTTGCTTCCTCTCGTGCAGAAGCACGTCAGCTCGTTGGCCACGGTCATTTCGAGGTTAACGGTAGACGCGTAGACATCGCATCCTTCCTTTTAAAGGCTGGCGATGAAATCGCTATCTGCGAGAAGGCAAAGGGCTCCGAAAAGATCAAGGCTGTAGTTGAAGCTAACAGCGCAAGACCCGTTCCGGAGTGGATTTCTGTTGATCGTGAGAAGCTTTCAGCTAAGGTTATCGCTCTGCCCACACGTGAGCAGATTGAGGCTCCTGTTGAAGAGCATCTTATCGTTGAGTTCTATTCAAGATAATAGATTTCACTGTTTTTCGTATTCTGTCCGCCGCATCGGGGCAGGGTATGCAGTTCTATATTTTTA
>JAXJYT010000157.1:0-2672 GCA_036306845.1 Acutalibacteraceae bacterium
AATAATTACAGTAGCGTTTGTAGCCTTGCGGTAGTTATGGATAACCTCCATAACGTCTTCCCTGCCCTTAGGGTCAAGACCTGCTGTAGGCTCGTCAAAAACGATAATTTTAGGGTTCATTGCCATTACGCCCGCAATAGCAACCCTGCGCTTTTCACCGCCCGATAAATCAAAGGGTGACTTTTCCAAATATTCATCCTTAACACCTATAATTTTACAGGTTTCACGGATGCGCTTATCAAGCTCTTCCCCTTTAAGACCCATATTTTTAGGACCAAAGCCAATGTCGGCATAAACAGTTTCTTCAAAAAGCTGATATTCGGGATACTGAAAAACAAGACCGACACGCGAACGAATCTTGCGGATTTCTTTTGGATTATCCCATATATTACGCTCATCAAGCAATACTTCACCCTCTGTCGGCTTTAAAAGCCCGTTAAGGTGCTGAATAAGGGTTGATTTACCCGACCCCGTATGACCGATAATTCCTATTATCTCGCCGCGGTTAACCATAAAACTAACGTCGCGTACGGCATCGTGTACGAACGGTGTTTTTTCACCGTAGGTATGACTTAAATTTTTAACTTCTAATAAAGACAAAATCAAATTTCCTCCAAATGAAGCGCACTGTATATTTCTTTTGCTGCTTCTTCTATAGAAATAACCTTTGTGGAAACACCGAAGCCTGCATTTTTAAGTGCAAACAATAATTCGGTAGTTTGCGGAACGTCAAGACCGACATCCTTTAACGTTTTTACATCACTGAAAACCTCAACAGGTGTTGAGTCCTTTATAATTACTCCGTCATCCATAACGATAACCCTATCGGCATCTGCTGCTTCTTCCATAAAGTGAGTAATGAGCACAACCGTAATATCGTTTTCACGATTAAGTCGCTTTATAGTTTCGATAATTTCAGCGCGACCCTTAGGGTCAAGCATAGCGGTAGGCTCATCCAATACAATGCAGGAAGGCCTCATTGCGATAACTCCCGCTATTGCAATACGTTGCTTCTGACCGCCCGAAAGATGATGCGGTGTAGATTTACGGTAATCATACATATCAACCGCGCGCAAGGCTTCATCCACACGATTTCTGATATCTTGCGGTGAGAATCCCAAGTTTTCCGGACCGAATGCAACATCCTCCTCAACAACAGAGGCTACAAGCTGATTATCCGGATTTTGAAACACCATACCGACCTTGCGCTTTATTTCAAGCTCATACTTCTCATCGGCGGTATCAACACCATCAACAAGCACTGTGCCGCTTGCCGGTTTATAAAGTCCGTTCAATAGCTTTGCAAGTGTTGATTTGCCCGAGCCGTTATGACCTAAAATCACAGTAAAACTACCGCGCTTGATATCAACACTGAAATCCTTGATTACTGTTTTTTGTCGGTCACCGTCACTATATTCAAATGTTACGTTTTTAACTTCAATAATATTGTCCATTATTTCATCCATATCGTTGTATTACCGCAAGGTAATGCAATATCGCGATTAGTGACCTGTAGACCAATTTCATCTGTAGAAACGCTACCGTACGAGGGTGCGATATATTGCCTTACCATATAGTTTAATATTGTTGGAGAAAGTCCGCCCGTATATGAATTAAGGAAGAAAAACAGAGGCTTATCACTCATAATCTGTCCAACATCATACAGTAGTTCGGAAAGCTGTTGTTCAAGCTTCCATACTTCACCGCCCGGTCCTCTGCCATATGAAGGTGGGTCCATTATAACGGCATCATATTTGTTCCCGCGACGTATTTCACGTTTAACAAATTTCATACAATCATCAACGAGCCATCTTACAGGCTTTTCTGCAAGTCCGGATGCCACAGCGTTTTCCTTTGCCCACGAAACCATACCCTTAGATGCATCAACGTGGGTAACCTTTGCTCCCGCCTTAAGACAGGCGATTGTAGCCGCACCTGTATATGAGAAAAGGTTTAAAACCGATATTTCACGGTCTTCTTTTTCTATAAGCTTTCGTGCAAGCGACCAGTTAACTGCCTGCTCGGGAAAAAGTCCCGTATGCTTGAAGCCCATAGGTTTTAGTCTGAAGGTAAGTCCTTCATAACCGATGCTCCAAACATCAGGCACAGCTTTTAGTGTTTCCCAATATCCGCCGCCACTGTTAGAGCGGTGATAAATAGCGTGCGGATCACGCCAACGCGCGTCTTCCCTTTTACCCGACCATATAATTTGTGGATCGGGTCTTACAAGTATAATATCGCCCCAGCGCTCAAGGCGTTCGCCGCCCTCTGCATCTATAAGCTCGTAATCGTTAAATCCTTCTACAACTCTCATTAACCCTTTGTCCTTATAACATCGGCAATTTTCTTTGCCAATTTCTTAATTTCGACAATATTTTCTCCTTCAAGCATAACACGGATAAGAGGTTCAGTACCTGAAGCACGAACAAGAACTCTGCCGCGCTCACCAAGCTGCTTTTCGGCATCAAGAATAACATTTTTAATATCATCATCCGTTTTAAGTAGTGCTTTCATTTCTGGTGTAGCGGTTACGTTTACCAGTGTTTGCGGAAGCACCGTCATAACAGATGCAACATCCGATGCGCTCTTACCGCTTGCCTTTATAACCGATGCAAGCATAGCGCCCGAAAGTTGACCGTCACCCGTTGTTGCATATTTACGGAAAATAATAT
>JAXJYT010000158.1:0-24856 GCA_036306845.1 Acutalibacteraceae bacterium
GTATGGTCGGCATCGTTGTGGAATAGCACAATAGAGCCGTTTTTCACCTTGCTCGTCACCCGCTCGCAAATGTTTTGCGGCGTGGCATTATCCTTCCAGTCGAGAGAGTCAACATTAGATACAAAAGTAATATCTTGTGAAATTTATATTAATATGATAAAATAGGTATAATATAAAGTTAATTATTTGGAGGATTGTATACAATGATATGTCCAAAATGCAAAACGCAGTTCAATGGGAATTTTTGTCCGAAATGCGGAACACAATTTAATCAAAATTTTTATCATAGCGGATACAATTCGCCATATAATAAAACCAACAAACCTATATATAAAAAATGGTGGTTCTGGGTAATTTTAATAGTTATAGTTTCCGTTTTATTTACAAACAGTAAAAACAACATAACAAATAACAAAAATCTCAGCGACAATAAAATTGATATTAATGGAATAATAAACAACAATGCATGTTATAAAGTGTCAGATTCAAATTTGATTTTTTCACAAACCAAAGACAGTGCGTTTGTTTACTATGAAATTACAAATATGGGTGACACAAATCTTTATTTAAAATCAGCGGTGTTCGATATTCAAGATAAAAACGGCCATCTCTTGCAAACAGAAGATTTCATTTCCTCTTGTCCCGATATTATTCAACCTGGCGAAAAAGGTTATTTTTACGATTATATATCTTTTGATGAAAATGTTACCATAGATAACAATTCCGAATTAGTGCCAAAATTCGAAATTTTAAAGGCTAATGGCAATGTCGAAAATTACAAGGTTACGGATATAAGCTTAAATCTTGATAGTGTCACGGGCAATCCAAAGGTTATGGGAAGAATAACAAATAATTATTCTAACGAAAGCGATGCATTGATGTATATTCAAACAGTATATTATGATAAAAACGGTAGGGTTATTTATATCGACGGAACTACATTTGGAAAAGAAATCAAGCCAAACGAAACAGTAAGTTTTGATTCTACAGCATATGTAAAAAAATATATAGATACATCAAAAATTGAGACTTACAATATAATTGCACAAAATTGTTATTATGGTTTTTTGACAGATAATACTGAGGCCAAACAAATTAAATAAAAAGTTTTAACAAAAGCAAAGAACAAAACCACATAGGACCGTTCTCTGTCTTAGGCGAAAAATCAGACGGTGCTATTCGGCACCGTCTTTTATTTTACACTGTGTTCCGTCGTGGATTATTTCATAATTATCTTTATAAATCAAATCGCTTATAAACACAAACTCATACCCCTCATCTTTAAGGCATTTGAGTATCGTGGGCAGAGCTGCAGGCGTATGGTCGGCATCGTTGTGGAATAGCACAATAGAGCCGTTTTTCACCTTTTTGGTTACCCGCTCGCAAATGTTTTGCGGTGTGGCATTATCCTTCCAGTCAAGAGAGTCAACATCCCATTGTATTGTGTACATTTTCATATCCGCAACCGCATCTATTACCGCGTTATCGTAGTCCCCATACGGCGGGCGGAACAGGGTAGGACAAGCGCCCGTTATAGCCTCAATTTTTTGATTACAGCTTTCAAGCTCGTTCTTCATTTGCTCGGTAGATAACTGTGTCATATACGGGTGAGTGTTCGAGTGATTTTGCACCTGATGCCCCGCGTCACTGAGTTGTTTTACGGATTCGGGGTATTTGTCTACCCAACTGCCCACCACAAAAAATGTCGCAGGCACTTCATATTCCTTTAAAATACTTATAAGCTGTTCAGTGTCATCGTTTCCCCACGGCAAAGGTAAAAAGGTACAAAATCCGACATTACTCCAGCTTTTCAAACTTAAATTGTGTTTCTACAGTGAATTTTGATGCTTAATTATCGTTCAACTACTTATTTTTCTTTTGGAAGTATATCTTTGATATATGCTTTTACATTTTTGTAGATTTCTTCAAAGGGCGGTTTCGTCACATCACCTGCAAAGCGGAACTTTTCATACGAATGTTGTAATTCTTTGGGTCTGTCGAGGAATCCTTCAAAATTGCCTAATTCACGTTCGCTGCTTTTAAGCGTACTGCGAATATCGGTTACATTAAACTCAAAAACCTTTGAAATATAATAGAGATCCACGACATCCTTTATTCTGCGGAATACCTTTTCGGTGGAAATTGCCGCAATCTTATCGGATATCATTTGGAGTGGCGAAGCGCCGCAGAAACGGATTCCTTCAACCTCGTATATTTTGGTAGGAGGAATGGGTCTGTTTACGTCAACGTCCATAGTAAAAAGCGTTTCTTCCGTGGAGCGTTCAATAAGTTCAAAACCGGCGGAGCGTTTTTCTCCGTATTCTCGGTAAAGGCGCACCTCTAAATCCACACCGCATTTATCAATTGCCTTCTGTAAGGAGTCCACCATTTGTTGGGATGTGGGTGGAGTATCCGAGTTCCAGTTTGCGTCAATATCTACAGTATGGCGTGTTTCGTCGGTATATCCTACCTCCAGCAGACAAGCCTTTAAAACCATTGAACCCTTAAAACTGATGGGGATTCCGCTATCGTAGACGGCTTTCATAACTTGATACATAATTTTTTCTTCTGCTGTTATATTCAAAACAATCACCTCAATTTCCGTAATATTCTATCGCTTCATTGGCTAATCTTTCAAATCTATCCTGATATTCAGGTGCAATAAAGATGCCATCAAAGCTATCCCCGTTGGAATAATAGTAGCGGCTGACCGCTTCGGTAATGCCTTGCATATCCAAAATGGATTCATTAGCGAAAGCGTCATATACCGTTCTGTTAAAGTCGGTATAAAGCAGACCGTTGCGATTCTTAATATGGCGCGGACTAATATGATTGCCAAGCACAACAACACCATTGTACTTCGTAACAGAGTCATCTCCGTAAACCCACACAACGTATTCATCACTACGACCGCCAAAACTACCTTGACACATAAGAGCTTCATCCAATGCAAATACAACGGATTCTCCAAGGCAATCACGGACAGCCTTTAACCAAGAAATAGCACCCACAAAATCTCTGCGCTTAGGAAGATTTCGCTTTTGCGGGTCATGCTTAGGCAATAGCATCGTCTTTCGGTTGAGCAGGTCTTCCTTTATGCGCTGTTCTAACAAATTAATAATATATTCGGGTGGCTTGCGTACACCTGCCTCCCAATTCTGAATAGTACGGAAGGGAATTTTATATCTTGCGGCGAATTCACTTTGAGTGTCACCAAGCCGCGTTCTCATTTCACGAATGTTCATATGTTCACCTCGCAATAATTATACACCCATTGGGTGCATTTGTCAACAGTATATGCGGCAACTACATTTTTATTCCCGTCGACCATGTAAAGCTTTATCAGTTTCGGATTGTATTCGTGTTCTCGCAAGGCAAAAGAAAAAAGGTGGAAAATGCGATATTACTCCAATTTATCGAACTTAAATAGTGTTTCTACCGTAAGTTTTGATTCCTTTTTTCCCGTTTCAGAATTTGTTATGATTTTTTCATACACAAAAATTGTTGAAACAAATGAATCCATAATCTCCTTATTAAGTTCGGTGAATTTTTTATGTTTAATCAAAATTTTAACTACAGGGTTGTTTAAAGCTTGTTTAGGGTCTTTTGCTAATTTTTCTTCGCCCTTTTTCAGCTCTTCCTCGAGTTTATATATTTCCTTATAGTTTTCATCAATAATGGCTTGAATATCCTCGCGTTCTCTTTGCCTTTCGGGGTGTTCCCAAAGTCGAGCGAGTGATATATTCAGACCTTTATTATCTGTTTCCAGAGATTTAATTTTACTTTTTATTTCTGCAATATGCAACTCAATGCCGGATGTTTTTGTTTTAATTTGCTGATGCTTTCGCTCGTTAATCGCTTTATCCAAATCTTTGTATTTTTTAAGTTGTTCATTAAGTTTGCACAGTATATGTTCTGTCAGAACATTTTCGTTTATAGAATGGGCTGTGCAGATTTTTTTATTATCACCATTGGATTTATAAGAACGGCAAACATATCTAGTGCTTATATTGCCTTTGTATTTGGTCTGAATTTTAGCCATTGCTCTTTTGCATTCACCACATTTCAGATGCCCTGCAAAAATTGATACATTCTGCGTAAAGTCAATATCTCGGGTAGACATTTTTAATTGTTCCTGAACTTTATTGAATGTTTCTTTATCAATAATGGCTTCGTGACAATCTTTAGCAAGTATCCAATCTTCAGGATTATACTGCGTGGGCATTCTTTTGGGCTTGAATTTACTGTGGTTGGTTTTGTGTTGAACCAAATCACCACAATAGACAGGGTTTTTTAATATTCGCTGCACTGTGGAATATGTCCAGCTATTGGTGGATTCTAATTTCTTATAGTTCTGATAATTAGTGCCTTGTTGTTGCTTATAAACGGAAGGACAAACAATTTCCAAATCATTTAACTTTTTTGCAATGGTGTTTTTGCCTGTTCCATTTAAAAATTCTCCGAATATAAATTCTATTACATAACGAACATTTTCATCTACTATCAAATGATTCTTATTTTCAGGGTCGCGGATGTATCCGTAGCTTGGAAAAGCGCCAAGGAAATGCCCTTTTTCTCCTCTGATTTTAAAGGTTGCGATTAAGTTTTTGGATAAGCGGCGAGAGTAATCCTCGTTCATTACATTTTTAAATACAGTTTCGGTATCGTAAGCACCGTCGCGTTGAGTATCTACATTATCAAATAGGGCGATAAAGCGGGTTTGGTATTCTTGAAATACATTTTGTATATAGTCACCAGCTTGCAAATAGTTTCTTGCAAAACGGGATAAATCCTTAACGATAACACAGTCTATAATACCTGCTTTAATGTCCTTTATCATTTCCATAAATTGTGGACGTGCGATATCATCGGTGCCTGAAACACCGTCATCAATATACTCTTTGTAAAATTTAAACTCATCACTATGCGCATCCAAATGTTCATGCAAAATGATTTTTTGGTTTTCGATACTTTCCGAAAACCTTTCTCTGCCTTTGCGTTCATCAGCCTTAGAGAGTCTGATGTATAGAGCCGTATTATATATTTTTTGTTCTTTTTTCTTTGGCATAACGCACCTCCTAGATATTGTTGGTATCATCATTATCTATTATATATAATACAGGGTACAAAATCAATCTTTAGAAAATAAAAAAGCGAAAAAACAGAGGATGCCGGAGCACCCTCTGTGGAGTAGTATTTATCAAGGAGATCGTTTAGGCAATCTCCGAAAGACTTGCTTTCGTCAAAAACATCTACGAATTCAATTGTAACCTTTTTCATAGGTCAGTCACCCTTTCTAGTAAAATCAAGTATTAGATAGAAACGCTCTGTGGCGTTATACGGTATTCAATTGTATGAATGCTAAAACACTAAAATGCGTGTCCACAGGAGCTTTTTTAAGCATCCGCGACAGCTAAAAATAAATATGCTGTTTTAACATGCTCTTCTAATATATCTAAAAATGTATGACCGCGGTGGGTAATAGAAAAACTAGTTTTTCTCTAACATTTTTACTTTCCTATAAAAAGTGGTGGGTTTCATATTGCCAAGGCGTTTCATCGCTTCTACCGCAGTGATGTCGCCGTTCTTCCAAATTGAAACGATTTTATTAAAGTCAGGATGGGAAATTGGTTTTCTGCCTTTATATACACCTTTGGCTTTAGCGATAGCGATTCCTTCGGATTGACGCTGTAAAATATAATCCCTCTCAAGTTCACTAACAGCTGCAAAAACGGTAAGCATAAATTTACCTGCGGGTGTCGTTGTATCAATGGACTCTTTTTTACTCACAAATTCAACCTGCTTTTTTGATAACTGTTCAACTAAGTCTAAAAGGTCTTTTGTGTTTCTGGCAAACCTACTTATTGATTCGACTACTACGGTGTCGCCGGTTCTGACGAACGCCATCATTTCTTTAAGTTGCGGCCTTTCGGTACTTTTACCGCTCATTTTATCCATATAAACTTTTTCCGCACCCAGAGTTTCCATGAGCAATTCTTGCCGTGTGGTATTTTGTTCTTCGGTACTAACTCTTACATAACCAATTTTCATAATTTTTCCTTTCAGTATGCCAATAGGGTGTCATTTCTTTTTGGTATGTTCCAAAAAGCCAAAACCAACTCTATTGGTACAATTTTTTATTTTTCCATTAAGGTATACCCTAATGGTATGTATGAAGCAGCAGGGGAGTGGAGGTTAATGTAATATTAATATCGTATAAAAATTTAAAAGTGGCAGGGTAAAATAAAAAAGCAACACTTTTTGAAAGCGTTGCTTTAATTTTGGGGATTTGGTATTTAGCTCACTGCATCTAAAAGTAACATCCGCAGAATCACACTGGGAACAGTAGTAGTTATTTGACTGCCATCGTTGAGCATTTCAATATTATTTGCTGTTATTTTAAAAAACAGTAAATGATTATCATCACGGCAAAGGTCTGTATTCAACCAGTAAAATTCTTTGATTTTACTTTTAATACCTAAAACTTTGCATGTACCATCATATTCCTCACTTGCCTCACCTTTAAGGTATGATTGCAAACTGATGGAGTCGGGCATAGCCGATATTAAACCGTTGCTTTCTTCCCTTTCAGGAGTAAAGCAGTAGCTGCCGACTTCTGAGCCGATTTTGTAATGCCCCAGTATATCGTTACCTACCGTGCTTTCACTAAAAGTACCAAACTGGTGAATTGATTTGTTTTCGCATACTGCGAATATTATTGTTTTTTCGTGTGTTTCTTTCATAGTAAAAAACCTCTTTCTATTAATTTTTTGGAGTTTCTACGATAAAATTATTATATGGTTAATTGTGAAAATGGGAGGTTGAGATATTTATGATACCTTCATATTTAATTTTTGAACTTTGCTCCGTTTTAAATATTATAGAACAAATTACAATAATAGGTGGTTTAAAAAGAAAATGTGAAGATAGAAATGTTTATTTAAAATTATCAAATTCAATATTTTAAATTGATGAATAGTAACATCTCTGTTTTTTTGTACCCTGAAACGCTGATTTTCACCATAACAATGTGCATAATTACTCTTTTTAGTATAATTTTTGGGCTGTCTCACTTTTTTGTCGGTGAGACAGCCCCATACTTTAAGTATTCGGTTGTAACGAAAAGCTAAACTTTATTTTTTTCAGACAAACGGTAGTTTTCGTGAGTTATGGGTCCGCATGCGCCCGAGCCGACACCTGAAACCTTATAATCTATGCGCAGATGCGTTACACCGTCAGGTACAAGCTCATCGGTATGACGCGCCTTAAATAGCGCCATCGCGCTATACTGTGATGCGTTAAATTCAAAGCCGTTTTGTGATGTGAAAATCAGCTTTCCGATTTTAAGGTATCTAGTATCAGCGTGATTGCCGTGCTCCTGCGGATTTACATAGGGCACATATTCGCGCTTTGTATCACTCTCGTAAAGCCCCATAGGCGCGCAGTGGGACATATCGGCATAGTTATCAAGCGGACCTTTGCCGTAATAGGTAAAACTATCTGCGGTTTTGGGTAGTGTGAAATCAAAGCCAAAACGCGGCAACCATTTTGCATCCTCGCGAATCTTAGCAGCAAGTTTTACATCTATTTTGCCGTTATCAGCGATTTTATAAACAATGGTATATCTTGCAAGCGGCATGCGCGAAACACCGCTTAACGATGCGGTAACAACAATCTCACCATCAACCACACTGCAATCATAAACCTTTGTAAAGGCACGCTCAAGGTTTTCGCCCTGCCAGATATTTTCAAATGTCCAATACTGGAGCATTGAACGCTCGTCGTTATCGGTAGGCGCCCTGAACGCTGAAATTTGCACCTTTTCGGCAAGTTGTTCCTCACCCGATACCTTTATGCTTGTAAAGGTGCCGTAATGCTTTGAAAAGATGTAGTCAAAGCCGTCACCGCTTATGTAAATATTAAGCTTGTCCTCACAAAAGTTTGCGGGCGCGCACACTTCTTGCGGTGCCGCCTTATATTCAAGTTCGTGTTGACTAAGGGCGACCTCTTTTCCGTCTTTATATAGCTTAACGGTAAGATATGCGCCCCATTTACACTGGGAAACACTGTAATCTATCGGAAGCCTTGCAGTTTGGTGCGGCGGTAGCTCTAAAACGGTTTCCTTTGTGCATACCGCATTACCGTCAAGCTCAATAGAATAAACAAGTGTATATTCATTAAGATTTGTAAAATCAAGACGGTTATAAACGCTTAAAACACCGTTTTCATATCTTGTTTTTATGGGTTGGTATGCCGCCTTAACCTCTAAAGTACCGGATTTAAAGCTACGGTCGGCAAAAACGAGACCATCACAGCAAAAGTTAGCATCGTGGGTAAGCTCACCCTCAAAATCGCCGCCGTATTTTTGAACACCGTTTTCCTCAACAACATGGTCTGCCCATTCCCATATACAACCGCCAATAAGCTTGGGATACTTATCAAAAAGTTCATTATAATCCCAGACATCGCCAGGGCTGTTGCCCATAGCGTGTGAATATTCGCATAGAAAAACGGGCATTTTTATACTTTCATCCTTTGCGGCGGCTTCGAGCTTATCAAAAGTAAGATACATTTTAGACCATACGTCAATAACAGATGTATTGCAACGCGAAGCATCCTCGCAATGAATAAGCCGCGTATTATCTCGAGCACGCGCCCATTCTATCATTGCTACGTGGTTTTCACCGTGTCCGCTCTCGTTTCCTGTAGACCACATAATAACGGCAGGGAAATTTTTATACATTTCCACCATTCGCTTCATTCGCTCAACATGCTCGTTTTTCCAGTCACTAATTGTGGCGGGCCAATCACCCGATTCCATATCGAACTGATACTGAACATCAGGCTTTCTTCGCAAAAAGCCGTGGGTTTCAAGGTCGGTTTCGCATATAACATAAAAACCCATTTGGTCGCACAACTGCATAAATCTTGGGGGTGGCGGATAGTGCGAGGTGCGCACACAGTTAATATTAAGGCTTTTCATAAGCTCTAAATCGTGGCGCATTTCTTCTTCAGTTTGACACCAACCGCGATATTTACTTGTATCGTGGCGGTTTATACCGTGAAGCTTTACCGAAACACCGTTTATAAGCAACTCGTATTTTTCAGAAATTTCTATCTTGCGAAGTCCCGCTTTAAGGTGTATTTCCTCTCCCTCACGCTCAAGCACGATATCATAAAGAAACGGCTTTTCAGCGTTCCAGAGTATAGGCGACAACGGCGCAAAGGAATACTCATTCTTGACATTTGTACAACTGAGAACCTTTTCACCCTCAAAAATTTTAAGGGTTGCCTCGCCATCAATTTTTATATTAAATTGCTTTTCGTTAGGTATTATTTCTATATCCCTTATATGTCCCTCGGGGCGTTGCAGGATATACACATCGCGGAAAATACCGTTCATACGGAAAAAGTCCTGATCCTCAAGGTAACTGCCGCAACACCATTTAAGCACCATTATACAAACGGTATTAATACCCTCTGATACAAAATCGGTGATATCAAATTCGGCCTGCAGGTGACTGCCCTGTGTAAAGCCTACATATGTATCGTTTATATAAAGATATGCACACGAGGAAACACCCTCAAGCACAAAATATATCCTACCCCATTTTTTATCCAAATCAAATTCCCGACTATAAATACCGCAAGGGTTATCATCGGGCACATAGGGCGCATCACAAGGATACGGATAGTTTATATTTGTATAGTTCGGGTTTTCGTAACCGTGTAGCTGCCAACAGGAAGGCACGGGGATTTTATCCCATTTCTCTATTTTTTCGGGAACATCAATATCGCGCTTAAAATAAGCAAAATCCCATTCGCCGTTAAGCAAATTATATTCTGAAACACCGCCCGGTATATAGAAACTTCGCGGTGGCAGACGGTTTTCACTTGTGTTCATTGGGTTTTCATAGTTTCTCAAGTCACAAACCTCCCAAGGGTTCTATTGCAAATAAGTATACCTTAAAAACACATAATTTACAATCCAAAATGCACAATTAACAACACATTATACACTTTGGATTGCAAATTGGACACGCACCTTCGGGAGGGCACATAGGCCCTCCCCTACAAGGTGTGATAAATTTAGTGTTTTGACCTCACAGAAAACTGCAAAGGTCTAAACCTTTACGATGCCGATAATTTATATAGCGCTACAAGGTCGCGGATATCAGTACCGTCAATACCGTTTACATTGTGCTTATCAGCAGCTGTTGTGTAGCCGAGCATTACATTGCGTAGCGCCTCAATACCGTCAGCATTTCTCGCCATACCGAGCTTTGCAAGATTGGTCATTACAGAAAGAACTGCGGTATCGCCAACCTTTTGTACGGGGATAGCCGCATTGTTTACATAATAAGCATCGCCCGAAACGATATCTTCTACAACATTAAAGTTACAGGGACGGATATCGTCAATGTAGATACTCTTATTCTGTAAACTGCTATTCCAATCATCACCTCTTAACTGTAAATACGGATAATCGGTTAACGAACAATCTCCATAATATACGGAAACATATCCGTTAAAACCGTTTGCACTCTTGTTTCCGTTTTTATCATAAGGATAAATACCGTCATCACCATACTTTACAAGTACAGAACCATCCTCAAACCAATATGTGTACACCGCATTTAAGCTTTTTTTGGTTCCCCATTCATATTTATTATAAAGGGCAACTTCTATTTTTGAGTTCTGTCCCGCAGGAATGCTCACATAAAATGCAACACCATTATAATCAGTTGTGTTAAACGGTGAGCCCGTTTTAGTTAATCCTATAGCCATTCTGAAGTTGCCGCGAGTTCCGTTTATAGCAATTTTCATAGAATTTTTCCCTTGTGCTATTCCGTTAGCATCAACGCTATAAGAAACATTTTCGCTGGTGTTGTCCGTTTTTGCAACGTCCGTACAAAAAACTTTATAGGGCATTTGCCAATTACCCTGTATAACCGTGTCTCCGGTAAGTGCTTCAAAATCCTGATATGCATAAGGAACGAAATTATTATAATCTACACAACGGAAATCATCAAAATAAACTGCCTTTTTGAAAAGATTTTCCTTGTATTCGGCACTATAGGTATATAACATTAAGTATTTAGTTGAATCCTGATAATCACTCTCTTTCAGCGCTACCGAAACATAGCCCTCAAAGCCTGTAGTAGAAATTGAACCGTCCTTATTATAAGGATAAATACCGTTTTCGGTCTTTGTGAGCTTACTGCCATCCTTAAAGTAATAGGTTACGGTAACATTTGAAAGCGTGGGCAAATTATCCCAAACACCAACGCCACCCGTAAGACCTAAACCAATACCGTACTTGCCATCGGGATACTTGGCAGCATCGCCTTTAGAGGTTGTATCCTCTACAGTACCGGCAGGGAAATCAACATAAAAAGTAATGTTTTCATATTTTTTTGTAGTACCGCCTGTTCTTAAATCAATAAAGAATTTGAACATAGACTGTTCGGGATTTACCTTAAAGGATTTTGTACCCTCTGAAACATAATCGGTTTCTGTGTTAAGTGAATATTTCGTACCATAGTAATCGCCTAAAATAACCTTGTTATAGGTTCCGCTCTTTTGGTCTGTAAAGCTCTCACAGCTTTCAAAGCCCTCAAGTGATTCACCTGCGCCGTAGATTAGCGGTAGGTTATCGGCGGTGGTATATTTTCCTGTGGCGGTTTCGCCCTCTGCAAAGGTTGGGATAAGCAATAGCTGTAGGGCTAACAGTACTGCAAGCGCTATGGAAAATAGTTTTTTGCTTTTGCTCATAAAAAATCTCTCCTTTTTTGATGTTTATATTAAGTCCTTCTGTGACTTTAGGAAACTTATTTTTTACCGCCCGCACGGAAGCGTGACGGTGTTGTGAAATAAATGCTTTTGAAAACCTTATTAAAGTGGGAAATGCTTGAATAACCGCACTCGGACACAATATTGGTTATCTTGCTATCGGTATTAAGCAGCATATCTGCCGCCTTTGCCATACGGGTTTTGGTAACGAAATCGTTAAAGCCCATTCCCATTTCCTGCTTGAAATAAACCGAAAAATATGTGCGGTTCATATGGGCGATATTTGCCGCCGCTTCAAGAGTAATTTCACCCTTGGCGTTTTCATTGATATAATCAACAACAAGCTTTAAATCGGCATTTTTATCCTTACCCTTTGAGCCTTCATACAAAATTTCATTATTTTCAAATGCATATCTTCCTAACAAAAACAGAAATTTTGTAGTTTCGCTTCTTACTATACTGCGGTATCCTATTATCTTGTTTTTTTGCTCATCTACGGCATTTTCAAAGGTGTTAAACAACATACGGTTGCTTTCATCTGTACCCGATAGCACCTGCACTGATTTACTGTTAGCAAGACTTTCGCAAAGGTTTTTTTCATCGTGAAAAAGTTCGCTTTTTCGACTGAAAATTTCAATACTGATATTTATGTGGCGAACATAGGTATCCTCGGTAAGCGAGCGCCAAGCGTGAGGCACACCGCTTTGCACCACTATCATATCGCCCGGGGAAAGTTCAATAAGCTTACCATCGGCAATATACACCATCTTACCCGATGTAACCTGATTTATTTCGGTATGGGTATGAAAATGGAAGCATATACTTTCGCCGAAAAGCTCGTCTATACGCTGCAAGGACGCCTCGTCCGTGGGTAACTGTATTTTAGGTACATTATCGGCACTGCGATAACGGAGATTATTCCAGTTATATGTGCCGTCACTTGAAAAATCCATAACAATAATTTTGCCTGTGGTATTATGGTCCCATATTTTGTTATGAGTATTTCGTTTTGCCATAGGCACCTGTTCCGCGCCTAATGTGAAGTACACATATTCCTGTACCTTCATTTCCTCTTCATACAAACAAACCTTTAGCATTAAATTCCCCTTTTTGATTTTTCTAAATTATTTAAGTATCAAGCTATCACCCGATATCAGACCTTCAAAAACAAGGTAAATCGGCGATTTACTGCTTTGATAACTTAAATTGCTTGAAAATTCATTGCCATAAATATCATACACTCTGTGCGGCATATCTACAGAAAGAACACCCATATCATCGGTATGCGAATAAAAAGGCACTATTGTTTTATTATTATAGGTATAGATATCGGCAAAGGCATAGCCTGACGGCGCTATAAGCTGTTCTTTAAATTTAGCATTACCCAGAAGCCCCACCTGATACGTCCATGCAATTACGGCGGGTTCTGGTTGCATAGTATAATTAAATATAGACCAACAGCTTTTATCACTCTGTGAAGAAAATTCCCACTCAACAAAGCTTTTAGCGCCCTGCGCTCTGTAATAAAGCATTTTAGCCATAAGCGTTTGTGCGCGGTGCGCCATATTGTTAAGCGGCGTCCAAGCGCCCGATTCGGTAATCCATCGGTTACGGTATTCGGCCTCGTTAAAGCCTAAAGCCATAACGCTGTTTGTGCCTTTATCAAGGTTCTTAAATTCATCTATAACCGTTTCGTTAAAAAGACGGTGGTCGTGAACATTAAGACCTATAAGCTTTTTGTCCCTGATATGCGGTAAATAATGCTCGAAATAGTATTTTCTGCCCTTGGAATGTGTGGCACCGACCTGAGATAACTCCCATCCCGAAACACACGAGCTTGGAAGAACACGTGCATCGGGTGATATTTTGAAAATTTCCTCAATCGCGGCATCTAAAAGCTCAAAATATTCCTCTTTGGGCGCTTGAAAAAACTCCCAATCGGCTTCATTCCAGATTTCAAATATTATATTTTTATAATCCTTATAATAGGTTGCGATAGTACTTACATATTTACGCCAAACATCAATATCGGGTGGCAGCTGCCAAGCGGCAAACTTGCTTTCCTTATGTCTTTTAGACACAGCCCACTCGGGTGAGCCCTGCATAAGCCACATATAATCCATACCAAGTGACTTCGCACGCTTGATATACGGCTCTACAATCCGGGGGTTTATTTCCCCGCCTTCTTCTGTTTGCATCCTATGGAAAGCAGTCAATTCCTCGCGGATAAGATTACAGCCCATATAATCAATAGCCGCAAATAAAGATTCCGCCGAATGCTCGGCATCCTGAAAGCGCACACGCGCGCCTGCATTTATACCGCTTTTGGTTATATACGGTTGAACACCGTAATAAAAATCACTTGATGCACGATCAGCACGTGGCACAACGCCGATATTAAACTGCAGGCTGCCAACCTTTCTGATGGTGAGATAAAATGTATAAATACCGTTTTTATAGGTATCCTTTATCGGAACCTCACCCTCAATATAGGCACTGTTCCCATCATTTTCGTATACAATTTCATCCTCGATATATTTGCTTACGCCAAATGCATCGTTAAAGAAGTAGATATACGCTACCTTAAGCTCAGGCACCATACCGTTGACATTTATAAAATACCTTACTGTATCGCCCTGCGCAAACAAATTGCAATTATTTTTAACGCCGAATTCTACCTTTAAATTTTCACTTTCGTGTACGGCATTTATAAAACGGTAATCACAAGGCATATTATCATCCCTTCCTACATTGCGGAAAGCGTAAAGGCAGAAGCATCAACCTTTCCGTCAAAAATGATATATATGCAGTTTTTAGAGCCATCGTATTTACCGGTAGCACTGATTTCGTTACCAAACATATCGTATGCCTTATGAGCGCCCTTTACAGATAAGCTATCGGTACCGTCAGCACGGGAATAAAACGGAACTATGGTTTTATTGCCATCATAGTAGATATCGGCAAACGCGGCGCCTGTGGAGGAATCAATATGCTTTTCGAGCTTCGCATTGCCAAGCAAGCCTACCTGATATGTCCAAGCAATTACACCGATTTGCGGCTCTAAAGTGTCACTAAGCAAAGCCCATTCACTTGTTTTATTAGCTTGTGTGCCAAATTCCCAAGTAACAAAGCTTTTTGCGCCCGTTGCGCGATAAAACAACATTTTGTTTGTAAGGGTTTGCGCGCGGTGTAGGTCTGAATCCTTGCCCCAAACACCCGATTCGGTTACCCACTTACGCTGGAATTCCTCTTGTGTGTAGCCAAGCGCCATTGTTTCGTTTGTTGCGGCAGTAGGATTTTTATAATCATCGACAAGCTTTTTGTTGAAAAGCTGATGGTCGTGGATATTAAGGCCTAACAGTTTTCCGCTTTGTATATAGGGTAGATAGTGTGAGAAATAAAAGCTTCTGCCCTTTGACTCAGTAGCACCGTCTTTAGAGAGCTCCCAGCCTGACACACAAGCGCTTGGAAGTATACGAATCTTATCCGAAATTGCTGTTAATTCCTTTATGGCAATATCAAGATGCTCAAAATAATCCTCTTTAGTACCCATAAAGAATTCCCAGTCGGCTTCGTTCCAGATTTCAAATATTATATTATCATAATCCTTATAATATTTGCCAACGGTACTGATATATTTTTTCCATACATCTGCGCGCGGCGGCAACTGCCAACCCGAATACTTGCTATCCTTATATTCATCCTTTATAGCCCATGTGGGAGAGCCCGTTGCAAGCCAGAGATATGTAACACCAAGCTGTTTTGCAAGTTTTATATCGTTTTCGATAACTGAGGGGTCAATTTTATCTGATTCATTTTCCCACATACCGCCAAAATTGGTTACCTCTTCACGTATCATATTGCAGCCCATATAATCAAGCGTTGCAAACTTTGATACTGTAGTATCGGCGACATTCTGATAGTTAAGCAAATAAGAGCCTGTATTTTTGCATCTTGTGATATATGACTGCACGCCATAGTAAAAATCATCACTTGCACGCTTAGCACGCGGCACGATACCCACATTAAACTGAAGCGGCTTATCGAAGCCATCTATCACACATTCAAGGGTATAAACACCGTTTTTATAGTTCTTATCGGTGGTTATGGTGCCCTCTATAGTTTGCTTACCCTTTTCATCGGTGGCAATGGTATGTTGCGACGATTGCTTAACACCGAAATCGTTGTTATAAAACTCAATATGTGCAACCTGACCGTTAAGCTTATCGCCCGAAATATCAATAAAATACTTTATTTCATCACCGGGAGCATATAGATTCAGATTGTTTATTACACCAAAATCAACTTTTGTAGACGTGGAAACGGAATAACCGTAAGCGTTCTTAAATTTAAAATTTGTGCGTGTTATGGCGCTTTCCGGCGCCTTTTCTGTTTCTTCACCGCTAACGGCACTGTCGGAGCTTTGCGGCTTTGCATCACTGCTATTATTGTCTGCAGTACCACAACCCGAAAGAACAAACAACACCGCCAACGAAATACACATTATTTTTATAATCGTTTTTATCATAGGAATTCATCTCCTGCTTTATACGGTTACATCCCAGCGGGTTTCCCCGCTGGGATTTTTTATTTATGCAAAATTCCTCTTGCGATTTACAATGATAAGCACCGCGGCAGAAGCGATAACAAATGCAAGTGCAAAATTCACGTTGCTTTCGCTGTCGCCTGTATTCGGACTGTTTGTGTAAAGACCAAACGGGTCAAAGGTATTTGTATAAACAAAGCGTATATCATCAAGATAAATAGAGGTGTTTTTAAAGGAATCCTTGTAGGTTTTGGTAACACCCAGCATCATTTTAGTAACGGCGGTTTTATCAATACCTTCGTAAGAATCAAAGGATACTACAACATAGCCCTTAAAACCGTCATCCGTAATGGTGCCGCTTTCGTTATATGAATATATACCGTCCTGACCTGTTTTTGTAACCTTTTTGCCACTTGGGAAGAAATAGGTTACCTTGGCATTGGTCATTGCCTTGTCGCCAATCTTTAACATATATCCTACACGGTTATCCTCACCCAAGTAGTCACCCATAGGAATTGTGACATACATACCTACACCATCAAAGCGACTGGCGTCCTTATCCTTATCGTTTACAAGTATGTTAACTTGAAAAGCACCTTGGTCACCCGTACCGATTTTCAAGCTGTTTTTACCCTGAAGCTTTGATTTTGTATCAAGGCTGAAGTTAGCGCCGTAGAACTTTTCACAGTGAATGTTGCTATCCTCGTGGTCCCACTTTGTGGGGTCATAGGTTTCGGGATTAACCGCCTCAAAGTCGGCAACGGTAAAGCCGTTTGCGATTTCAGGGTCAACCTCTTCAACATAATTCTTACCGTCATAGGGTACAAAGGTTGCGGCATCCACACCGCGGAAATCATCAAAATGAATATCGTTCTTAGCAAACGCCGTGCCCCAAGCAGTTTCAGTTGCGGTTATAACGGCGTAAGGATTAGCCGAAAGGTCTTGACCCTTAAGTGAAACTGCCACATAACCGTCAAAGCCCTTATCACTTATCTTGCCATCCTTATCATACGGGAATATTCCGTTTTCACCTGTTTTTTCAAGTTTTGTACCGTTCTTGAAATAATAGGTGATTTTGGCATCCTTAAGCTCTACTGTTGTGGTGTTATTGTTAGTATCGTTAAGTTTTACTTTAACACCGTAAGCACCGCCGTCTTTCTTTGCATATGTGCCTTTAGGAAGATGCAGATAAAACGCTAAGTCGGAATATGTGGGTGCGGCTTCATCAGATTTTTTAAGCTGAACATAAAACTCAAAATTACCTTGACCGCCAAGCGTTGCCTTCATTGTTTTTTCGCCCTGCGCAAAAAATTCGGTATCAACGCTGAATTTTGTACCGTAAAACTCGGTGGTGGAAACACGGGTATTCTTAAAGCCGTTATCCTTTAAAGCAAAGCTTGTATCAAGCTTTTCAAAATCTTCGATAGAGGATGTTGCCGCGGTAGCGCCACTACCCGTACCCGCGCCTGAGCCCGAGCCGCTGCCCGAATCGCCGCTTTCTACGTTATAAGTGAAGGAAGAAGCATCGATACAACGGAAATCATCAAAATAAACTGCCTTTTTGAAAAGATTTTCCTTGTATGTGGCACTATAGGTATATAACATTAAGTATTTAGTTGAATCCTGATAATCACTCTCTTTCAATGCTACCGAAACATAGCCCTCAAAGCCTGTAGTAGAAATTGAACCGTCCTTATTATAAGGATAAATACCGTTTTCGGTCTTTGTGAGTTTACTGCCATCCTTAAAGTAATAGGTTACGGTAACATTTGAAAGCTTGGGCAAATTATCCCAAACACCAACGCCACCCGTAAGGCCTAAACCAATACCGTACTTGCCATCGGGATACTTGGTAGCATCACCTTTAGAGGTTGTATCCTCTACAGTACCGGCAGGGAAATCAACATAAAAAGTAATGTTTTCATATTTTTTTGTAGTACCGCTTGTTCTTAAATCGATAAAGAATTTGAACATAGACTGTACGGGGTTTACCTTAAAGGATTTTGTACCCTCAGAAACATAATCGTTTTCGGTGTTAAGTGAATATTTTGGACTATAGTAATCGCCTAAAATAACCTTGTTATAGGTTCCGCTCTTTTGGTCTGTAAAGCTCTCACAGCTTTCAAAGGTTTCGATAGCGCCCACGTTAGAGGTGGGCGGCGGAGTAGGAACAGTGTAAGGCGCAAAGGTTGCCGTATCAACACTGCGGAAATCATCAAAGCAGAACGTACTGTTGCTTGCAAAGCCAGACGCCCATTCGCCGCCGAAGGGACGGAAAACAAGATAATTGTTTGTAGCTATATTAAGTGAAGCGGGTAGTGAAACCGATACATAGCCTTTAAAACCTGTGGTAGAGGTTGTGCCATCGGAATTATAGGCATAAATACCCGATTGATTGGTTTTTGTAAGTTTGCTACCATCGGTAAAATAGTATATAACCGTAGCACCGCTAAGGGCAGTCGATGATGAAATATCCGTCCAATATTGCGAAGTTGACTTTATACCGATACCATATTTGTTGTCGGGGAACTTAGCCGCATCCTGCTTATCGGTTGGAACATCAACCGTACCCGCGGGAATATCAACATAAAAGGTAATATTATCATAGGCGGGTACTGAACCGCTGTCTTTTAAATTAAGATGGAAGTTAAATAATCCGCGTGTAGCATTAATTTTAAGAAATTTGCTTCCCTCACCTGATAAATTACTGTCAGATACTATACCAAGTGTTGCCACACAAAAGCTATTTGTATTTCTGATTTTTGTTGCATCGCTACCGTAGGTTTCTGCAAGGTCTACCGTGTCAAGAGCCTCAAAATTTTCAATCACTCCAACGCTCTGTGCAAAAACATTCATTGATAACATCGGCATAAGCGACATCTGTAAAACAAGCGCCGCTACCGCCAGAAAAGAAATAAAAGATTTCTTAATTTTCATAGCCTATCTCCTTACTATTTATCCTTGTGCTGTCTGTCATAAGCGTTCTGATAAATTGCAATGGTATCGTTAATACCTTTTCTTACAACATCCTCAACAAACGCATTCCATGCGGTATCAATGTTTTGCGCGCCTGTTATAAAGTCGCGAAGCACATAATATGTCTGGTTATATGTGTCACCAAGGTTTGTAACGGCATAGGCTTCATCCTCGTTAAAGAACAGTGAACCTATATTTTGTTCTGCAAGCTGACCTGCATAAATCTCTTTAAGATTATCAAAGCCTACAACCTCTTCGTTCCACTTTTCCTGCCAGGTCATATCACTTTTAGCCGCCTTTGCTATGCGCTCACCGTAAGAGCCCATAACCCAGCTTGGTCCGCGCGAATAATCGGCATCGATAGATGGGTCAAGAATTTTAACCTTGCCATCATCGGTCATTTCATAATATCCGTCACCCTCGGGACCGTAGATGCGAAGAAGTGAACCTTCCTTACTCCAGAGGTAATCGTACCACTTCATAAGAAGCTCCTTGTTCTTACACTTTTCAGAAAGCAGAAATACGTGCTTACCCGTTGTGGACTTGGTTGCCATTGTAGCCTTGCCGTTAAACTCGCCCTGATATCCGCTATCAAAGAACGGCATTGGGGTGTAGTCTTCGCAAAGATTCTGGCTTAAATAGGTTTCGAGGTCTACGCCGCCAAACACACCAACGTTACCCTGTTGCACGATTTTCTTTAGTGCGGTAGCGTTGCCTTCAAATATTTCTTGGTCCATAAGGTTGGCATTATAAAGATTACGGTAGAATGTAAGCGCATTCTTCGCACTGTCCGTAATCGGCGCAAAATAAATTTGCTCTTTTTCATTTATTGCCATATAGTGACGGTTATACCATATATTTATACCCCACGGTGACCACATCCACATACTAATACCCGATGCCGCAAAGGGGATTTCATCGGCTTTACCGTTACCGTTGGGGTCATCATTTTTAAAGGCGGTAAGTATATCATAAAAATCCTGAGAGGTTTTGGGCATATCAAGACCCAAATTATCCATCCACGATTTGCGGATATACATCATAGACTCCTTATTGTAGGTTTCCTTTAAGCTGATAAGCGGAAGACTGTATATCTTGCCCTCATCATTCACACAGGAGGCTAAAGCATCCTCACGGGAATAAAGCAATTTCTTTATATTGGGCGCATGCTTATCGATAAGGTCACCAAGCTCGGCTATAACACCCTGCTTTGAATAGGTGTGTATATCGTTATCCGAAACGGTAGATTCAATAAGCATCATAGCATCTGGCATATCACCGCTCTGGAAAGCAAGTGTTTTAAGCTTATAACCCTCTGCCGAGGTAGCCTCTATCCAATCTATGTGAACGTTTGTAAGTTTTTCATATGCTTTAGTAAAAGCATAGTCATCATAAGGTCCCTGATTTCCCCAACGTGTTGCCATAATAGTAAAAGTAACCTTTTCCTTTGTAAGTGGGAAATTATCATTCTTACTGTCCTTACCTATAGTTCCTACGGCATCACCTGAAGAAGTGCCGCCGCCTGCACAACCAACCGTTGAGAAAACGATGCACAGGCAAAGTAAACAAAGTAGAAATTTTTTCATAAAGATTTTCTCCTTTCTAATGTTGAAGCATTTATACTATTCCACCAAGCCGCTACGCTCAACACCCTCAACGAAGCGTCTTTGAAGAATGATATACATAATCAGCAACGGCATTAAAACAATCACGGTGCCTGCCATTACAACACCCTCATGATAAATAAACTGTGCTGATGAAAGATTGCCGCCGCTGCTTCCCTGCTCCATACTGGATATAAGAGCGTACAAATCGGGCAATCTTTGCGGCAATAGAAACTGATTTGAATTTTTAAGATATATTGACGGTTCAAAATAATCGTTCCAATGCCAAACGGCAGACAGTACGATAGTTACAAGCGTTTGCGATGCGGCGGTGGGGAAAGCCACACTCCAATAAGCGTGCATCGGGGTGCAACCATCTATCTTTGCGGCTTCCTCAAGTGTTTTTGGAAAACGCAGAAAATACTGTCTGTAAAGGAAAATGAAGAGTCCTCCGCGAAGACCGTATCCGAAAAAGCACGGTAATATAAGCGGCAGCGAGCTTCGCGTAAGCCCTACCTTGGCATACACAAAATACTGCGGCACTATAAGCACCTGTGCGGGAATTAAAATCGATAGGATAACCACAAGGAAAAGCAAACCGCTACCCTTAAATTTAAACCGTGCAAAGCCATAGCCCACCATTGAGCACATAAACACATGCGCTACCGTACAAACAAGCGTTATACTAACGCTGTTCACAAGACTTCGCATATAATTGACTGCCTCAAACGCGGTCTTGTAATTACTCCACTTAAAGCTTCGCGGAATAAGATAAACGGCGGCATTCATTAAATCCTGATATGATTTCAGCGAGGTCGCTATCATATACACAAAGGGATAAAGAAACACAAAGCACATTGCAATAAGCATTACATAGCAAAGCGTTTTAAAGGCAACCGCCACACCCATACGGGTGTATTTTATTGAATCGTTTTTGTTGATTTTTATCATAGCGCTTCCTCCGTTACACCCTTAACAAAGGGACGCATTATAAGGAAAACTATTCCTATAAACAAAAGGCATGTAACAAAGTAAAGCCAACCCATTGCCGAGGAAAGCTCAAACTGTGAGCGTTCAAAAGCAAGCTCTAAAATATAATCAATTACTGCATTTGATGAGCTTGTATAATTATCAATAACGGTATAAACCAAATTAAGCAGTATTGTCGGCGCCAAAATCGGCAGAGTTATAAGCCAAAAGGTTTCCCATTTTGTTGCGGCATCCATTTGCGCCGCTTCATATATAGAGGTTGAAACACTTTGAAGTCCTGTTATATATAAAAGTATTTGTACGCCCGAGCCCCAAAGAATAACCGTTATTCGATCAAGAAACATGGTAAGATATTTTGATACGGCGGGTCCTAAATATTGGATAACACCCTCGGGCAATAAAATACCGCGCGCCATTTCAACCGTTTCCTGTTGCACATTCATACCAAGCAGCTGTTGCATAATGTATCCCGTACCCAACATAACGGGTAAAAAGAACATTGCGCGGAAAAAGGCGCGGCAACGGATTTTAGAATTAAGCAACATCGCTATACCCAACGCAAATACATTGATAAGCGGCGTATTAATCAGTACTGTTTCGACACTATCTAAAAATTTGGGCACATAATTTACATCAGAAAGCAAGGAATCCTTGAAAAACTTTATACCCTCAAACTTGAAATTAAACATCGTTCCGTTTTCAAGCTCACAAACGCTTAAAATAAGCGAATAAATCAGGGGAAAGGCAAAGAAAAACAATGTGCCTATTAACCACGGGGCAACAAAGGGAAGCCAATCAGATGAGCGTTTATTTATCTTTTTATTTGTTTGTTTTGCTAAGCATAGCTTCATCACTTTGCCTGTCTCCTTTCTAAAAACATATTTATTGGAACAAATAAGATTTAGCCGCGATTTCCTTTTCACCGTATTGGTAGGGGGAATCGTTGTAATTCACAATTACGGATTTATTACCCTCGTAGGTGGTTTTATATACACCTTGTGAAAGCTTTTGATGGTCTATCATCTGTGCTGAAGAAATTTCGTTATACATTGGAGCAAACTCATTGTATATTTCTACAATTTCACTTTTCCAATCTGAAAAACTTGAAGAATATATACTGCCGGCTTGGGTAGCGTTTAGCATCTCTGAACCCTTATCGCTCATTACAAAATAGGGCACTGCACCATATTCAAGCCAACGAAGCTTGGTGGAATCCAAGTCATATGAAAGATTTGCTACTGTATTAAGGGTATAAGCCACATTTCCGTGAACTATAAGCTGGTAAAACGGAATTTCTTCCGCTAAAGCGGGATATGCGCTTGTGCCTGCAGGCACATCGGTTACCATATCAGAAACCGATAACACATATGAATTGCCATGTTGCGCAATAGCGCCGGAATAATTATCCGCAGATGCCTTTAGCATTGCTTTGTGAACGGCAATAGTATCGGTACGCGACATAGCGCTTTTACTGTTATAATCCTCGTAAAGCAGTTTGCCTATTCCCTCGTAAGAAACACCCGATATTCCTGTTTTTGATAATTTGTTTATTATATCCGAATTTTTTGATTTGAATGCCATGTACGGATTTAATATATAATTTGTACCGCTTTTATCGGTTATACCAATATCGGTTGCATCAAATATTACATCTGAACGCTTTGAAAATCCGCCTTGGTTACTTGAGGCGTTTATTAAATTAACCGAAAGATATAATTTACTGTTCATACCCTTCGCAAAATCTGAAAGCTCTGTTAAATCCTTAAGTCTTCCAATCTTACTCTCAAGCTCACCCGATGCGGGATAAAGCCCATACCCCTCTTTTTGCCAACCGAGTAGCTCTATGGCAACACCCTCAACGCCGTTATCCTTTAAATATTTGGTCATTTCCTGTGCGCCCTTTAGGGTTGTGGCGGTTTTATAAGAGGAATACAGTACCGTTTCCTCTACGGCTCCGTTTATAATATCGAGTTTCATTGAATAAGGAGTTTTCTTGCTTTGAAGCAAATCGCCCGAAGATATCATCATATCCCGTACCGAGCCCGCCATGTCGTTGTAATCGGAATTGCTACCCGAAAAAGCATATCTTACAGTAATATTCTCTATACTTGTATTTTCATCTATTTGAGTATACTCAGTACCGTTAGCACCAACATATGTTCCTGTTTTTCTATAAATAGCACTTGGATAAACACGGTTGACGCCAAACATATATTTAGCCGTTGCAAGTGTTGCGCTGCAGTATTCGGCACCTTGCTCTATAAAGCCTACAACAGAACCATCTGTTCGCTTTACACCCATGGCAGGAATAAGTATTCCGTACAGCTTAGCGTTTGCCTGTTCGTCTATAGCATCAATGTCTATATTTCTTTCCGACCAAATATCACGGGTAAGGATTGTTGTGCGGGTTGTATCCGACTCGCCCCAACGATATAACGCGCCCGAACCCTCGGGATAAACTATGTATCCATCATCATTATCGGTTGCCGACATAAGCATAGGTAAAATATCAACCGACATTAAATAGCAATCGCCGCTTTCCTTTACGCTGTCAGATGAAAAATCAACCACTAAATTTTCGTTTTCTACCCATATATTAAATTCAAGCTGTATGTCCTGTTTAGTAAAGTTATATTTAAGATTTATACCGTCTTTAAGAGCTTGTGTATTTAGCTTAACCGAGCTATCCGCAGAATTGACGATATCGGTTACACCCTCTTTATCCGCAAAGGCAATACTGCATACCGACACGAGACCTTGACGGAGTTTCTTATTTTTAGGCACAGACTCTAATTTTGTTTCATCAAAGCTTGATGAAAATATATTTCCGTTTTCCTTATCAGTAACACGAAAATCTCCGCCGTTTTTGCTGAATTCCAATAACAAACGGTTTGTTTCACCTAAAACCGTATAACCGTCTTCATTCCATAAAACATCGGTTTTAGAC